>JAGOIS010000043.1 GCA_017995495.1 Candidatus Cloacimonadota bacterium | reverse complement strand
CGCGGATCTTGATCTCGATCCCCCCTTCCGGAGCCGTTCCCTTGAGATTGCCCACAAAGGCCATAATGATGTCCCGCAGCAAGTTTTGAACAAAGGGAACAATGGTGACAGCCTGGCCGTTTTGCATCAGAGTGAGGGTGTTCTGACTGTCCAAAACGCAGTCGGAGCGGTTGGCCCGGCCCTGAACCATATCCGCGGCCATCTGATAACAGGTTTTGCCGCAGGCGGAACAGCATTCGGGCTCGCTTTGGGGAAGGATGGCAAAAGATTTTTGCTGAACCAAGGACAGAAGTTCTGAAACATCGCCCAGGGAGTCAAACACAGGCAGGCCCCGGTAGCTGGAGAGTCCGGAGGCGATCCTGCCACAGAGGGCAAAAACGGTGTCGTCGATGAGTTCGTCAGCCTGGGCAGTGTCATTGGCGCAGACTATTTTGGGCACCGCGGCTGTCTTGAGTCCTTCAATGATGAGCCAGTCGGCGCTGAGCAGCCTGAGCATGCCGGGCAGATCAGGCGGAGGCGAGAGGATGAGGGCGGCGTCCTGCAATCCGCGGGCAAAAACCTGCGTAGCGCCAGCTTGGGCGTGCCTCCAGGTATTGGACCCTTCCTTGTCCGCGCGGTAATCCTGGTTATGGATGTCCTTGATGGAGGCCACCAGAAAACCTTGCTGGGACAGGCGGTTGATGAGCGCCGCGGCGAGTGTGGTCTTGCCACTGTGATGATAGCCGATGATCCCGATCGCGTTCACGCGCGCCTCAAGAGTAAAACGCAGTGGGCAGACATTCCTGCGCTCTTTCCGGAAACGCCGAGGCCCTCTTCCGTGGTGGCTTTAACGCTCACGTTTTCCAGGCTGGCCCTCAGGTCTTGAGCCAGGTTGGCCCGCATCTCAGCGATGTATGGCCGCAACTTGGGCTGTTCCGCGCAGACGGTGCAATCCAGGTTGGCCACCGCCCAGCCGCGTTCTGCGACCAGGGAATTCACCCGGCGGAGCAGTTCCCGGCTGTCAGCGCCGGCATAGGCAGGATCCGTGTCAGGAAAGTGTGAGCCGATGTCGCCCAGCGCCAGAGCCCCCAGGAGGGCATCGATCACCGCGTGGATCAGCACATCGGCATCGGAATGCCCCAAAAGCCCCAGTTGGAAAGGGATCTGAACCCCACCCAGGATCAGCCTGCGCCCGGGCACCAAGGTGTGAACATCATAACCGCAACCGATCCTGAACATCACTCAATCCACCGTTATGGATTTGGACACGTTCTTGGGCACATCAGGATGCACTCCGTGGTCCAGAATGTTCAGTTTGTCGAGTTTCTTCATCTTGCGCAGGCTCATCTTCAGGGCCAGCAGTTGCAGGGCCACGGTGGCGGAAAAGCAGGTCAGCAGGCCATCCCCCGTCTTGGGCAGCATCACGTAACCCCAGCCGTAGCGCCCTCCCTCGCGGGGATTGGAGCTGGCGTTCTTGAGCAGGCGCTCATCTTCCTCGGCGATCACATAGGTGTTGGAGCCGCGGATCTTGTGGGTGTTGATCTGGGAGATGGTGAGATTCACATCTCGCGGGTCTGGTCCGGTCACGTAGATGAGGGGGTAATTGCGGTAAAGCGAATCGAAGAAATCGTTGTTTTCCACGGTGGAGTGGAAAAGTTCGTCCGCCGCGGGAGCCAGGTTGAAGGGCAGATTTCCCGTGAACATATGGTCCACCACGGCCTTCAAGATGTCCCGGGTGGCTGCGCGGGAGATGGATAGCGCCTCGGCTTTTTGCTCCACCTCCTCCATCACCTCGCCGAAAGCCCGCACAAAGCTGCGGAGATGCTTGAAACCATAGACCGTGTTCCTGCCGAGGATGGTGTTGGGTCCGTGTTTGAATTCCGAAGCCTCGCGGCCTTCCGCGTGGTTGAGCACTGTTTCGCGGATCTTGAGGGCCCCTTCCATGGCCACTCCGCTGATCTTGGTGGCCAGGATGTGCAGCGAAGGCTCCATATAGATCTGGGCCGCGATGGAATCAATGATGTCGGAGGTGTTGTCCAGCGTTTCCCGGATGAGGGAGGGGATGTTCACCAGGGTCTTTTCCCGTGCCTCGAGCCGGGCCAATTGTTCGCGGGTCTGCTGGGCATCAACTGGGTCAAGCCCTTCCTCCAGCTTCATCCTGGCAGTGCGGATGGCCAGGTAATAGAGCAGGGTGATCTGGTTCATGAAGCTCTTGGTGGCGGGAACAGCGATCTCCGGGCCGCAGAGGATCTGGATCGCCAAATCGCCTTTTTCGATCCCCAGGGTGGAATTGAGATTGTTTACCAGCACCACCTTGGATACATTCACGCTGCTGGCCTCAAGGTCGTTGAAAATGTCGATCAGGTCCTTTGTCTCGCCGGATTGGGAGACTCCGATGATGAGGTCGTTATGCTTGATACAGTGGGAGTATTCGCCGCGAAAGTCGCCGGGAAGGATGGGGATGATCTCAACTTCGGCGATCTCGTTGAAGAACAGAGCGCCGATCTTGGTGGCGTGAAAGCTGGTTCCGCAGGCAATGAAATAGGCGATGCGGCTGTTTTGGATCGTGTTCTTCACCCGCGCCAGAAAACCCTGCACGCTGGCTTCGAACTCATCCACGCTGTGGCTTTCAGAGACAGAATCGAAGGCCTTGGCCAGGATCAGGCGGCGGACGTCAAACTCCTCCCCGATCAGATCTATGAAGATGTTTTTGTCGAGGGTAAAGAAGTATTTTTTCTCAAAATCCTCCCGCACGGCCACCTCGAAAATGGCTTGGTAGGATGCCCGGGCAGACTCGAACAGGCTGGAAAACTCGCCGGAGTCGAGCAGTTTGTCGAACACGGTTTTGCGTTCGGCCAAAGACTGGCGGCTGAGGATCTCCTTCATCCGAGCGTTGATCAGCTCCTCCAATCCTTCCCGCCGAATCAGTTCCAGCATGCGTTTGCCGGAGTTCGACCCGCCCTGGAACAGTTTCACCAGCTTGCCGGTTGATTCCACCTGAGCGAAGATCTCCTGCTCCATGAAATACTCGTATTCCGGTTGCAGCTCCACATCTTCCGCGCGGAGCTTGGACAAAACCGGCAGGGTGTGGATCCTGTCACCCGGCGCATAGGTTTCGTCACCGGCGTTGACACGTTTGAAGCGTAGCTTTTTCTGAGCGTAGATCTGATAAGCTTCCGAGGTGTATTCCACAAATTCGCCCTCACGCAGGTTGACCAGCAGTTTGGTGTAGCGCAGGACCGCCGTGAGGTCGCTCGACGCCAGCTTGAAGTGCATGCCATCCAGCTCCCCCACCCCAAAATAGAGGCTGCTGCCAGCTTTGATCGCCCACATGGTTTGGGTGACGGGATCCACCACCACCGCGGCGTAGGAGCCCACGATCTTCTCCGCTGTGCTGATCACCGCCCTGCGCATGCAGGCTTTTCTCAGCTCGGAGCCAGTGGGATTGCCGGCTTTGTCCATCTCGATGTCGAAAAAATGCTCCACGCTGTGCACCAGCATCTCGCCATCGTTATCCGAAAGCACCGTGTGGCCTTCCCTGGTGAGCCAGATCTTGAGTTCGCGGGTGTTGGTGATATTACCGTTGTGAGCGCCGTAGAGATGACGCTTGCACTTCACCTCATGGGGTTGGGCGTTGGTTTTGTCCACGTTGCCAAAGGTGGCCCAGCGCACCTGGCCGCAGAACAGTTTTCCGCTCTGCTTCTCGATCCCGAGCGTCTTCACCAGGGTGCTGGGAGCGCCCACGTCCTTGAGCAGGATGATCTGCTCATCCTCACCCTGAAAAGCCGCCCCGGTGGAGTCGAAACCCCTGTATTCGAGAGCCCGCAGGAGCCGGGAGGCGTATTCACCCATTTTTAACGTGACCTGGGGCAGCGCCAGTCCCAGAACCCCGCAGCCAATTCCCGGCACGATCAGCGGGATCCGGACATGGGACAAGCGGCTGGCGATCTTACGCAGAGAGAGATTGTACAACTCGTGAAGGCGTGACATCTGTGGTTCCTTTATATCAAATTGCTGTCGAGGATCTTTTCTGCGAAAAACAGATCCACTTCGTCGGTGACCTTGAGGTTGAGGTCAGAACAAAATTTATAGCGCACTTTACCGCCGTGGTACTCCACCAGGGCGGAGTCGTCGGTGCTTACATAGCCTTCCTGATAGGCGCGTTCGTAAGCTGCCAGGATCAGCCGGTAGGAAAAGACCTGGGGTGTGAAAACCTGAACCAGGTTGTGCCGGGGAATGGTCTGCTCGATGAAGTCGCCCTGGATGCTTTTGATTGTGTTTTTCAGCCTCGCGACCGGGACGACGGCCTTGTCTTTGACCGCGATCTCATACAGTTCGCCGATCAGCTCCTCGGTGATGAAGGGTCTGACGGCGTCGTGGATGAAGACCAGTTCAGTGTCGGGAGGGCAGTTTTGCAGAGCGCCGAAAACGCTGTCCTGGCGCTCGATCCCTCCGCTGATCACCAGCCAGGGCTTCACCGCGTCCTCAAAGTAGGCGCGGATGAGTTCCTCGCAATAGGCAAGCTCATCCTCCGGGGCGGTGACGATGATATTGTCCACATAGCTGGAGTTGAAGAACTTCTCCAGGGTGTGGATGAGGATGGGGATGCCTCCCAGGCGCAACCACTGTTTGCGGACCGCGCCACCCATGCGGGTGCCGGAGCCTGCGGCGGTCACGATCGCCGTGGTCATTGTTTCCATGAGTAAAAGATCCCCCTGTGCTCTCGTTTGACCGTTATTTTCTCCTCCGTATGCAGCTGGCGGAGATATTTGCTGACCTCATTGATGTGCAATCCCAAAGCCGTTGACAGGTCTTCCGCGGTGGAGGAGCGCCGTTTCAGGGTTGCCGCCAGGACTTCTTCTATGTCTTCGGGCACATGGAGGTCAAGGTTTTCCAGGTGGGCCTTGGCGATGATCTCCACCGGCATGCTCAAACGCGAGGAAAAGAAATCCTGCACTTTGTTCAAAACGCTGTCTCCGGCCGCCTGCACCCAGGCTTCCGCGCCAGGCCGGTCCAGGGAATTGATCTGCACCAAGTCCGGTTTGATCCTTTCGATGGCCTCGCAGAGGCTGGCCAATTCTTCCTCGGAATCGTTAATACCCGCGATGATGAACACCTCCAGCCAAATCAAGCCCCGGAAATCGTTGCGCAGCGCCACCAGAGCCTCCACCAGACCCGTGACCGTCAGCTCCGGATGCGGCTGGTTGATGATCTTGAAGGTCTGTTGGCGGCCGGCGTCCAGGGATGGCAGGATAAGGTCGCAGGGCAGGATCTCCTGCCTCAGGGAAGCGCTGTTCAGCAGCACGCCATTGGTGAGCAGGGCCAGCTTGTAGCCGGGATAATCTTGTTTGATGAAGCGGACGATCTCACCGATGCGGCTGTACAGGGTGGGTTCGCCGGCGCCGGAAAAGGTAATGTAATCGAGTTCCGGACGGTCTTTAAGAAAATCCGCGAGTTCTGCCTTGATCTCATCCAGCCCAAAGAACTCCCGCCTGCGCAGGGTGAGGTGGTCCGTGTGCTGAACCTCGCAATAAACGCAGTTCAGGGGACAGTATTTATAGGGCACCAGGTCCACGCCCAGGGAATAACCCAGCCGGCGGGAATTAACCGGGCCAAACAGGTGTTTGTATTTCATTCAGAAGGTGGTTCCAAACTGCAGATGAGGTTCCCAGGTCCCCTGGTCGAGGTTGTAGGCATAGTCAAAGCCGATCAGGCCAAAGGGGCTCTGGATGCGGACCCCTGCCCCCACACCCTTCTTGAAATTCAGGAAATTGAAATCACGCAGCTTGTTGTAGGCATCGCCGGCGTCGAAGAAAAGCAGCCCGATGATCTGGTCGCTGCCGATCGGATAGCCCAGTTCGGTGGAAAAGATGATCTCCCTGGTCCCACCGGTGTCCATATCCCCGTCTCCATCTTCGTCCACCCCGATCCGGCGGTCCGCGTAGCCCCGGATGCCATCGACACCCGTGCCGCCCAGATAGAACTTCTCGTCCGGCGGCGCGTCGGAGGAGGATCCGTAGGGCTCAATGTAGCCAAAGCGCCATTTTGTGCGCAGGGTGAGTTTGTACCAGAGCTCCATGTACCAGTTCACCTGGGCTATCTGCTTGTAATAGTCGAAGTTGCCGCCCAATAATCCTCCCGCCAATTCCGAGAACAGGGTTATCTGCGTGCCGCGGGAGGGGAAGTAGATGTTGTTGCGGGTGTCACGGCTCACCGTGGCGCTCACAGAGCTGGTGTAGCGCCAGCCGAGGGTGTCCAGTTCCACCAGCGTGGCGTTGGAAACAGGATCGATCATCGAGTGGTTGGTGATCTCGTATCTCTTGGAGTAGAGGGAATATCCCGCCACCAGCCTGGTACGGTCCACAAAGGGCAGATACTGGCCCACCCGCACGCTTGCCCCGCGGGTGAATATCTTGTAGTAAAACGAGCTCCAGTCCTTGGTGGTGTAATAGAGGGAGGTGCCCAGCAGCAGGTCGCTGTCCATCAGATTGGGATTAGTGAAGGAGAACTGGAAGTCCTGGGTTTTGCCGCCGAACTCCCAGGCCAGGCTGCTCGACCAGTTGTTGCCCATGATGTTGTTCATGGAAAGCGAAAGTTGGCCGACAATTCCGTCCTGGCTGTTGTAGGCCACGCCGCCGTTGGCAGAGCCCGCGGATTTGTCGATCACGTCGATCTGCAGGTCGATGTCGCCATTGGTGTTGACGGGGGTGTAATCCAGGCGGATGTCCGGTTCGAAGAAGCCCAGGTTGTAGATGTTCTGCTGGCTGCGGATCACCTGGCTCTGGCGGAAATAATCTCCCGGGGCGATGTCGAGTTCCCGCAGCAGCACCTTGTCCTTGGTGCGCTTGTTGCCGGTGATGTGGATCTGGCGGATGCGGGCGCGGTTGCCTTCCTTGATGTTCAGTAGGATCGCCAGCGTGCTGTCCGCCCTCTGCACCTCCTGGCCGATCTCGGTGTAGATGAATCCTTCATCATAATACAGGGAATACACCTTGGCCAGCTGTTCGTCAAACTTGGTCTGGTCGAATGGTTTATCCTGCTGGAGGGTGAAGGTTTCCCGGATCTTTTCCGTGGTGAAGTGCTCGTTGCCGTTCACAGTAATGCCGGAGAAGGTGTATTTCCTGCCTTCGTAGATGTTGATCACCAGTTCCTGGGTGCGCTCGCCGCTGGAGATCAGCTCGTGCGGACCCACCCGGACGTCTATGTAGCCGTTCTTCTTGTAGAAATCGGCGAGTTTGATGAGGTCCTGGTCAAATCTTTCCTGTTCGAAGCGCCCGGAGCGGAAGATGTTCGCGGGTTTGGTCTTCATTCTTTTCAGCAGGGTGGTGTCGTCGAAGTTCTCATTGCCAACGAAGGTCACCGCCTGGATGGCCTTGCGGCTTCCCTCGTCCACCACCACCTTCACGTGGATCTTGCCTTCCCCGTCACGCTCTTCGTTGAGCGTGACCGTGGCGTTGGTGAAGCCCTTGCTGTTGTATTCGGAGGTAAGTTTGCTCACCAGTTCGTGTTTCTGATGATCGCTCCAGAACGAACCCGCCCGCACCGTGATCAGTTCGTCCAGGCGTTCTTTCTTGACCGCTTTCATGCCTTCATACTCGATGAAGGAAAGCACTGGGTTTTCCACCACCTCCACCACCAAGTTCACCCCCGTGCGGTAGGGCTCAGTGAACATCCGGATGTCCGAAAACATCTTCATCTTGTATAGCTGCCGGATCGAGCGGGCCACTTCCTCTGGATCCAACGGATCACCCGTGCGCAGCGTGATTGATGTGATCACCATCTGCGGCGATACGGCATGGTTGCCCCGCACGATGATCTCATAGATCGTTTCGCCCGCGGCGAACAGGCTGCCGATGCCGAGCAACAGCATCAGGCAGGGCAATAGGCACCTCTTGAAAATGTGCATTTCTCCTCCCTTGAGAGTTGACGCCTATTTCTGGCAAAGCCGCTTTTTAGTAAAGAGTTTTTTTTACGCACCGCCCCTCTGCCCTGCCCGGCAGCCTGATCAAGAGAAATCCCCGGCATTGGAAACTTTATTGCATCAACAATATATACGCTTCAACGACACTCTAACATAGGAGTTCAGATGATGAGAAGGACAATCCTGTTTGCCAGTTTGGCCCTGACCCTGGCAGTCTTCGCCTGGGCGGAGCCAACCCAACTCCGCAAACCCTGGAGCTTTTCGCCTGCCAGGGGTTTTGAGGCCCGCGCCGATTCCCTCACGGGTTTCGATGTCCAAACCTACACCATCACCCTCAACATCAACCACTCTGCCCAGCAGATCAGCGGAAACGTGCTGGCGACAGTGCTGGCGGAACAGGACCTGACCTCCATCCCCTACGATCTGATCGGTTTGAATGTGAGCGCCGTCCTCGTGAACGATGAACCCGCTGCCTTCACCCATGCCAACGGGATCGTCAACATCAGCCTGAACATCACGGCAGGCCAGACCTTCACCACCCAGGTCTTCTATGCTGGATCCCCGCAGCTTTCGCCAAACGTCTACCACATCGGCATGATCTTCAACGCCAACACCGTCTTCACCATCTCCGATCCTGACGCGGCCCGCTACTGGTGGCCCTGTTTCGACCATCCCTGGGACAAGGCGATAGTGAACTTGAACGTCACCCTGCGTAACGACTGGAAGGTGGCCGCCAACGGCATCCGCGAATCCTTCACGGACAACGGCGACGGCACCGCGACCACAGTCTGGAAAGGCCACAATCCCATGACCACCTACCTCGCCTGCGTCACCTGCGGCCCCTATGTGGAGATCGAGCAAACCGCCGGAGACCTGCCCATCCAGAATTTCGTGATGCAGAGCCAGTACAACAACGCACTGCTCGATTTGGCCAACCTGCCGGAGATGATCGCATACTTCTCCCAGATCTTCGGGCCCTATCCCTTTGAAAAATACGGCAACGCGGTGGTGAACATGAGCACCTACGGCGCCATGGAACACCAGACCATGACCACTCTGGGCAGCTACATCATCAATGGCAACGGCACCTATGAGCTCACCATCGCCCACGAACTCGCCCATCAGTGGTTTGGCAATGCCGTCTCCTTCCTCACCTTTGCCGACGTCTGGCTCTCAGAGGGCTTTGCCACCTATTCTGAGCAACTCTGGAAAGACAGGACCCAGGGCTGGCAGGCCGCCTGCGATTACGTTGCCTCCAGCTATCATCAGTATTATTTAAGCTGGGAGGGCAGCGATCCTCAGACCATCTACGATCCCGCCTTCAACAGCTATTTCGCCCCGCCCTCCTACGAAAAGGCGGCCTCCGTGCTGCATATGCTCCGCCTCCGGCTGGGCGACGACCAATTTTTCGAGCTGCTGCAGACCTGGTTTGACACCCACAAGCATGGAAATGTGGTCACGTCTGAGTTTCAGGCCCTGGCGGAGGAGGTCAGCGGCCAGGATCTGGAGCAGTTTTTCCACCAGTGGATCTACAGCGCCGGAACTCCCTCCCTGGAATACAGCGTGTGGAACAATGACAGCTGCAACTCCCCGCTCAGGATCGTCGCCAAAACGCTTTCCAACACTGCCACCCCCTTTCACATCGAGGTGCCCTTCCGGTTCCAAAGCGGATCTTTCACCGATTCCCTCCTCGTGCTGGCCGATCCCGAAGGCTACGTCTGCAACTTTATCCACAAGCTCACTCCGGATGCGGTTTTGACCCCCAATTACAACCACTGGGCCCTGCTCCGGGGCATCACCGAATTGAAACCCAGCCTCGCGGAATGCCTGCCCTCAAAC
>JAGOIS010000042.1 GCA_017995495.1 Candidatus Cloacimonadota bacterium | reverse complement strand
TCCCGAAGGTGCTGCAGCCGTCGATGGAGGCGGCGTCGAAGAGCTCCTGGGGGAGGCTTTTGAAGTGCTGGCGGAAGAGGAAGATGGTGAAGATATTCACGCACCAGGGGATGATCAGGGACTGATAGGTGTCCAGCCAGTTGAATTTATCCAGCATGATGTAGGAGGAGATGATGTAGATGGGCTCCGGCACCATCATCATGCTCAGGAACAGGTAGAAGATCAGGTCCTTACCCTTGAAATCCAGGCGGGCAAAAGCATAGGCCGCGAGAACCGAGGTGATCAGCACCCCCACCAGGGTGACTATCGAAACGAAGAGGGTGTTCGCGAAATAGGTGGCGAAGGGGACCTTTTTGAAGGCCTTCAGGAAATTGGCGAAGTGGAAGCTGGGTTTCTTGCGCACCAGCTCGATCCCGCTGGCTGGAACGCTCATGTACTGCGGATAATCCGGGGAGATCTGGCCATCCGCGTCCAGCACGTGGATGACGGCCTGATCGCCTTTGGTGTCCACCAGGATGATCTTGTGCTCCTTGCCCGCGTCTTTCCAGATGTGGTATTCCTCCTTGGGGATGAAGATGGAGTCGTTCTTGTTAAATTCGCTTTGGGTCATCAGCGAGGTGGAGAGCATCCAGATGAAGGGCACGATCATCACGAAGCCGAAGATGGTCAGGAAGAGGTAGATAACGGTGGTTGCGAGTGGATTCTTCATCATTTCCCCCTCAATAGTTGACCTTGCTTTCCATGCGCCTCTGCAGCAGCGTGAGGGCCAGGATCACGATGAACAGGATGATGGCGGCGGCGCTGGCATAACCCATGTCCAGCTTGTCGAAGCCTTTTTCATAGATGTAATAGACGATCAGCTTGGTGGTGCCAAGCGGCCCGCCCTTGTCCGTCATCATGTAGATCTGGGCGAAGGTTTGGAAACTGACGATGGTGGTCATCAACAGCACGTAGAAGGTGGTGGGGGAGATGAGGGGCACCGTGATGCTGAAGAATTGGCGGATCTTGCCGGCGCCGTCGATGTCCGCGGCCTCATAGTTCGCCTTGGCGATGTTCTGGAGGCCGGAGAGGTAGATGATGGTGTTGTAGCCGAGGCTTTTCCAGACGGTCATGATGATGATGGAAAACAGCGCCAGCGAGGGCCCGCCCGCCCAGGCCGGGATCTGCACCCCCATGCTTTCAAACAGCAGGGTGAAGATTCCCTTCGGCTCCGCCAGCCAGAGCTGGGGCTTCATCCCCAGCCATTGCAGGAAAGTGTTGGCCAGGCCGGACTGCTCCGAGAAGATGATCTTCCACACGATCGAGACCGCCACCAGCGAGGTGACGAAGGGCAGGAAATAGATCGTGCGGAAAAAGCCGCTGAGCCATTTGATCTGGTTGAGCAACTGGGCAAAGATCAGCGGCAGGATGATGCTGGCAGGCACCGCGATCAGCACCAGCCAGAGGGTGTTCATCATGGATTGCCAAAATTCCTTGTCCGCGAACAACCGGCCGTAATTCTCAAAACCTTTGAACTGGCCGATGGTGGTTACCCCAAACTCGAAGAAGCTGATGGCGAATGACATCAGGATGGGGATGAAGCGGAAGAGCAGCAACAGCAGCAGAGCGGGCAGCAGGTAGAGATAGGGCTCGATCTTGCGCTTGGTTTTCATTTCACCGCCTTTGAATTTCAGTGGTCAGGATTGCAGTTTCCGGTATTCCTCAAAGCCGCGGGCAAAGATCCGCATTGCCTTGCGCAGCTCGTCTTCGTTCAAAACATAGGCCAGGCGCATTTCATCGCGCCCGAGCCCCGGAGTGGCATAAAATCCCTCGCCGGGAGCGCCCATCACGGTTTCGCCGTCGAGGCTGTACTCGTCCAACATCCATATGATGAACTTCTCGCAGTCGTCGATGGGCAGCTTCACCAGGATGTAAAACGCGCCCTGGGGCTTCACGCAGACTACTCCGGGGATCTGGAGCAGGGCGTTGTAAACCAGGTCGCGCCGGGCCTGATACTCCGCGATCAGGGGCTGGAAAAATTCTTCTGCGAGGGGAACGCAGGCCAGTGCCGCCAGTTGGTCAACGGTGGGAGGGCAGAGGCGGGCCTGGGCGAACTTCAGGGTGGTGTCCATCAAGGCCTGGTTGCGCGAAACGAGGCAGCCGATGCGCGCCCCGCAGGCGCTGTAACGCTTGGAAACGCTGTCCACCATCACGGCATGCTCCTCCAAACCGGGCACCTGCAGGATGCTGGTGTGGGTATGGCCTTCGTAGATGAACTCGCGGTAAACCTCGTCCGAGATCACGTAGAGGCCGTGCTTTTTGGCCAGGGCGCCCAGCCGGAAGACGTCTTCGCTGGAATAGACCGTGCCGGTGGGGTTGCCGGGGTTGCAGATCATGATGGCCTTGGTCTTGGGGGTGATCAGGGCCTCGATCTCCCTGTCCGCGGGCAGTTGAAACCCGGTTTCAGCCAGGGTTAGCAGGGGGCGGATGATGATCCCGGCCATGGTGGCGAAGCCGTTGTAATTGGTGTAAAAGGGCTCGGGGACGATGATCTCGTCGCCTGCCCCGGCCACCACCAGCATCGCGAAGGTCACGGCTTCCGAACCTGCCGTGGTCACGATGATCTGGTTTTCAGTCAGCCCGATGTTTTGCCTGGCGTAGTAATCCACCAGGCCAGCCCGGTAAGCATCCAGACCTTGGGAGGGGCCGTAGGCCAGCACTTTGTCCGAGAAAGAATGATAGGCGTCCAGCATTTGGTGGGGTGTGGGAATGTCCGGTTGGCCGATGTTCAGTTGATACACTTTCTGGCCGCGCTGTTTGGCGGCCACCGCGTGGGGCATCAGTTTGCGAATGGGTGAGGCCTGGATCTCCAGCGCGCGTTGAGAAAGCTTCATTATCAGTTCCTCTTGGATGTTTTTTTCCATCTTTTCAGCCCGTTGTCATTTGACAAGGAAAATCTTGCGCCCGGGCTGAAAAGAGGAGGAGAATCCAGATCTACTTGGTGGCGACCCCGGTGCGGATGATCTCCTTGTAGCTGTTCCAGAGGCCTTCGATGTCGTAATCGCGGCCATGGATCAGCCACTGGGTGAGCAGCATGTCCACGGTGCCCAATATGGACAAGGCCAGGGCGTCCGGATCGATCTTGCGGATACTGCCGCGCTTCACTGCCTCGGCAAAGATGTCCCGGATGAAATCCAGGTAATACTGCATCGGGTTGAAAGTGGGATTGCGTTTGTAAAAACTCTCGCTCTGCCGCAGCTCGATGATCAGGAACCTGGCGATGTAGGGCTTGCTTTCGATCAGCAGCCTGTGCTCATGCATGAAATAGGTAAGCTTCTCAAAGGGGTCGGAGATCTTTTCACTGGCCAGGCGGATATGATCGATCTCGTCTTCGATGGTCTTTTTCATGCACTGCAGCAGCATGTCGTCCTTGTTCTTGAAATAGTTGTAGAGCGTGCCCACACCTACCTTGGCGTGGATGGCCACATCCGACATGGTGCAGCTCGCGTAGCCTTTCTGGGAAAAGACCTTGATCGCGGAAGTGAGGATCTTGAGCCTGAAGTCCACTGGCGCGACTGATTTCTTGCGGGTTTTGGGATAGAGTTGGAGCATGTTGTTTCCTCTCATGTTATTTTGTGTTTATGGATTACACTTTCAATTTTACACCCCGCCTGTCAAGAGAAATATTCACCCACGGCCCCCAAGTTTTTGTATAACATTGTGATACGGGCCCGGATTGACTACAGCGCAGGGAGTTTCCCCAAAAAAAGCCCGCCGGTGGGGCGGACCTGGGTTACGCGGATCAATACTGGGAAAGACTTATTTGAGTTTCAGGCCGGTTTCGAGGATGTCTTTCCACCCGTTGAAGATCTGTTGGACGTCCATATCTTTGCCGTGGATCAGCCACTGGAGGTAGATCAGTTCCTGGGTTCCGACCACCATGTAGGCCAGGGCCTTGACGTCCACCTTGCGCAAACGTTTCTGTTTGATCGCTTCCTGAAAAACCTTTGTATAATAGTTGAGGTAATAGTTCAGGGGATTGTAGGAGGGGTTGCGTTTGTAATAACCTTCGCTTTGCCGCAGTTCGATGAGCAGCAGCCGGGCAATGTGGGGCTTGCTTTTCAGCAGTTCGTAGTGCTCGTTGAAGAAGTAGCGGATCTTTTCCAGCGGATCAGTGATCTTGTCGCTTTCCTTTTCGATCCCGTGGATCTCGTCCTCCACCAGTTTCTGGATGCTGAGCTGCAGCATCTCGTCCTTGCTCTTGAAATAGTTGTAGAGGGTGCCGATGCCCACCTTGGCCTGGATGGCCACATCCGACATGGTGCACTTCGCGTAGCCTTTCTGCGCGAAGATCTTCTGCGCCGAAGTGAGGATCTTATTTTTAAAATCGGTGGGCATCACCGATTTTTTTCTCGGTTTGGGATATAATTGCAACATTGATACCTCGCAATTCACTCATTAATATTTGGATACCAAACCCTGTATCGATACAGGGCATATCTGTCAAGGAGTTTTCGGCCCGTTTTCCTTACTGCTTGTTTGACAGTTGTTTGCCGACCCGCCATACTGCCGGGATGAAGTCATAAATTTAGAATTATTTAGCGAACTTAAACAGGGTTTATGTGGAATGATAATGCCCGAAAATCTGCAGGGCGGTCTTCTCGCCAATGCCTTTGACCTGCATCAGTTCTTCCGGGCTGGCGGCCTTGATCGCCTCCACGGAGCCCAGTTCCTTGAGCAGCAGGAATTTGGTCTGTTCGCCCACCCCGGGGATGTCCTCCAATTCGCTAAGCAGGGTGCGTTTGGAGCGGCGGGCGCGGTGGAAATTGATGGCGAAGCGGTGGGCTTCGTCGCGGACCCTGGTGATCAGGCGCAGCGAGGAGGAGGAGCGGGGCAGGATGATGGATTCAGAGCGTCCGGGCAGGAAGATCTCCTCGGCGCGCTTGGCCAGGGATATCAAAGGTATCTCCGGGTGGGCGGAGGCGTCGAGGATCTCTTTGCAGGCCGCGAGCTGGCCTTTGCCGCCGTCGATGATGATCAGGTCGGGCAGCATGGATTCGTCTTTGGCGGTTTCTCCCAGGAAGCGCGTGAGTGTTTCCTGCAGGGCGGCGTAGTCATTCTGGGTGTCGATGCTGCGGATGATGAAGTGGCGGTAGGATTTCTTTTTGGCCTTGCCGTTCTCGAAAAAGACGGCGGAGGAAACCGTGTCCGTGCCCTGGATGGTGGAAATGTCCATACAGACCATCTTGCGGGGAAGCCGGGGCAGGGCGAGTTTTTCCTTCAATTCCTGGATGGGGAAGACGGTGCGGTTGGCACGGCGGATATGGGCCAGTTTACGTTCCTCGATCAGTTGGAAGGCGTTGCGCTTGGCCATGGCGAGCAGCCTGCTTTTCTCACCTCGCTGGGGAAGGCTGAGTTTGCCTTTCAGCCAGAGGTTCAGCTCCTCAAATTCGGAGGGTTCCAGGGGTAGGAGCACCTCGTCCGGCAGTTCCTCCCGTTGGGTGTAGTAAAGCTTGACAAAGGCGGCCAGGATCTCTTCCGGAGCGTCGTTTTGCACGTTGGTGAGGGGATAGTCCTCCCGGTTGACGACCATGCCGCTCATGATCCTCAGCACCGTGCAGACGGCGATGTTCTCCTCCTGATAGAAGCCGATCACATCTGTGTTGCGCGCGTCCGGGGAATAGACCACCTGGCGTTTCTGGATGCGTTCGATGGCGATGATGCGGTCGCGGGTTTTGGCTGCCTGCTCAAAATTGAGGGTTTCGGACTGCTCGTTCATCTCCGCGCGCAATTCATCCAGCACCTCCTGGTGGCGTCCCTCGAAAAAGCTCATCTGGCGCTTCACCACGCGCAGGTATTCGGCT
This sequence comes from Candidatus Cloacimonadota bacterium, assembly GCA_017995495.1. Classification (GTDB taxonomy): domain Bacteria; phylum Cloacimonadota; class Cloacimonadia; order Cloacimonadales; family Cloacimonadaceae; genus Syntrophosphaera. Next base: position 3,918 of record JAGOIS010000042.1, on the reverse strand, counting down.
TGGGACACAGCTCCGATGCAGGGGGCGGGGCATTTGCCCAGTTGGAGGTTGATGCAGGCCTGTTTGTAGCGCACGCGATCGGCCGGGATCTGGCGTGAACAGGTGCGGATGGGGAAGATCCACTCGAAATTGCGCAGGGTGAAGCGCAGCGATTTGGCGTCCGTGAAAGGTCCGAAATAGCGGGAGCCATCCTTCACCAGGTCGCGGGTGACCATGATGCGCGGCCAGGGTTCCCCGAGGGTGATCTTCACAAAGGGGTAGCGTTTGTCGTCCTTGAGGAGGATGTTGTATTTGGGCTGATGGCGGCGGATGAGGTTGGCTTCGAGGATGAAGGCGTCGTGTTCGGAGAGGGTGATGATGTAGTCGAGGTCCTGGATGTGGCTCACGAGCTGCTCGGTCTTGCTGTCCTTGGGCGAATTGCTCAGGTAGCTTTTGATGCGGTTTTTCAGGGAACGGGCCTTGCCCACATAGATCACTTCGCCTGCCGCGTCCTTCCAGATGTAGATCCCCGGCTGCTTCGGGAGGAGGTGGAGTTTTTGCTCTATTTGCGGCGGAATCTGTTCCACAGGCGGTCCCTGACCTCAGCCAGAAAGTCCAGCTTGAGCAGCAGCCCCATCGCGTAGAAAAACACTATGCTGGCCCCGGAAAGCACCGCCACCTTGAGGATGAGCTGCCAAAAACCCACGGCGTGGATGAAGTGATTGGCCAGCAGCAGCAGCGCCAGCATCACAGCGCAGATCCCCACGGTCTTGAGGATGTTGGGCAGGATCCCCGCGAAGTTGACCTGGGGCAGTTTTTTACGGAGCAGGTGCAGCAGGAGGCTGAAATTGGCCATCGCGGTCAGCGAGGTCGCCAGGGCCAGTCCGCGGTGCTGCATGAACTGCATGAGGATAAAATTGAGCACGATGTTCAGGCCCACCATGCCCGCGGCGATGCGCACCGGGGTACGGGTGTCCTTGTTGGCATAGAAAAGCGGGGTGAGGGTTTGGTTGAAGCTGAAAAAGATGAGCCCCAGGCTGTAATAGAGCAGCGCCTGCTGGGTCCAGAGGCTGGCCTTGGCGTCGAAGGCCCCGCGCTGGAAGACGATCTGCACGAGGTCGCCGCCCAGAGCGATGATCAGGGTGGTGATCGGCAGCATCAGGTAGGTGAGGTTCACCGCCGCGATCCGCAGGTTTTTGGACAGCTCAGGATAGTCCCCCACGGTCATCAGCTTCGAATATGTGGGCAGCAGCACCATGCCGGTGGAGATGGCGAACATGCCCAGGGGAAACTGGAAGAGCCGGTATCCGTATTCCAGGGCGGAAATGCTGCCCACGGCCAGGAAAGAGGCCATCAGGCTGTCCGTCACCAGATTGATCTCCCGGATGCCCACTCCGATCAGGGAAGGCACAAAGCGGGACCACATGGTTTTCAGGGCCTCGCCGCCGAAGCGCACGAAGAGTTTGAAAGGATATCCGAACTGTTTCAGGTACGGGAAATTGATGACCGTCTGCAAAAAGCCGCCCCCGAAGACACCCCAGGCAGCCCAGCGGATCAGCTCTTCGCCCTGAAGCTTGAAAACGAAGCGGGGGATCACCATGCTGAGGATCATGCCCAGGTTCAGCAGCGCGGAGGAGAGGCCGGTCATGAAAAAGCGTTCGTGGGAATTGAGGATGGCGATCATGGTGGAGGAAAGGCCGATCCAGAACAGATAGGGAAACATGATGCGGGTGAGCAGCACAGCCAGGCGGTAGGTTTGGGGCGCCAGGCCGGGATAGAGCAGCTTCACGATCCAGGGCGCGAAGATGATCCCGATCACGGTTAGCGATAGCAAAAACGAAGAGAGGATGCCCAGCACCTGCAGGGCGAAGTTGATCTGGGTTTTGCGGTCTTCCCTGATGCCGATCTCGTTGTAGATGGGCACAAAGGACGCCGATAGCGCCCCCTCCCCAAACAGCGAACGCAGCAGGTTCGGGATCTTGTAGCCCACCACGAAGGCGTCGTTGAGGAAGGTGGTGCCAAAACAGAAGGCCATCAATTGGTCGCGGATCAGCCCCATGATCCTGCTCAGGAAGATGGCGAAGGACATCACGCTGATGTTGCGGACCAGTTTGTTGTCGCTCATATCAGCCCCTGGAGCAGCTTCTTCCACTCGAAGTAGAGATTGAGCATCACCAGCTGCAGATTGGCGTTGCCACGGAGTTTGCGGATCTGATCCTCCATCAGGAGCACAAAGTTGATCACCCGGTCCGTAAAATCAGCCGGGTCCACCAGCTCCAGCCTTTGCCGCGCGGAGCGCAGAAATTCCCTCTTGTCCACGTTCACCACCTCGTCCGGGGAGTCCTCCACCAGATTCAGATCCCCGGCGAACAGGCTGCTGTAGCGCAGGATCTCGATCGCGTTTTCCGCCGTGAATTTACGAGTCTGCCCCTGCAACGAGCGGAAATGGGCCAGGTCCCTGCCCGCGGCGGCGAGCTCCAGGATCTCGAAAGCCCGTTCACGCAGTTCCGAGGACTCGTTTTGGGCAAAGTGGATGGCGCGTTTCACGCTGCCGTCGGCGATGTGGGAGGCGGTGCGGGCGAGTTCCTGGGGGGCATTGAAGCGGTCTCGCAGGATGCCTTCGATCACGCGCGGGGTCACAGCCTGGAAGCGCACTGGTTGGCAGCGCGAAACCACTGTGGGCAGCAGTTGGGAAGGGTTGTTGGTGATCAGGATGATCACCGTGGAGGGAGGCGGTTCTTCCAGGGTCTTGAGGAAGGCGTTGGAGGTGGGGATGTTCATTTGGTCGGCATCTTCGATGATGCACACGCGGTGGGAGGCCTCATAGGCGGAAAGGCTGAGCCGTTTGATCAGCCAGTTGATGCTTTCCACGCGGATCATGATGTTGGAGCTGAACTGGTAGTCCTCCCAGGGAGTGTCGATCTTGCTGCGGATGTAGCCCTGGTATTCCTTTTTGAAATCGGTCTTGGTGATCTCGCCATCCAGGTTGAGGCCCAGATTGGGAGTGGGGAAGATGTAGAGCAGGTCGGGATGGTCCAGCGCCAGAAACTTGCGGCAGGAGGAGCATACCCCGCAGGGTCGGAATTCACTTTTGGAAAGGCAATTCAACGCCATGCCAAAGTAAAGCGCCGTGGTGAATTTGCCCACGCCGCCGCTGCCGTGGAAAAGATAGGCTTGGGCGATCCGGTCGTTGTCCATGGCCAGCTTCAGGATCTGCAGGGCGCTGGACTGGCCTTTGATCTCGCGGAACATCTGTTATTGGCTGTTGTCTTTGCCTGTCGCGCGGGCAAAGATGTCCTTCACCCGGGGGCTGGAAAACTCCTCCGCCAGGATGTCGTAGATCAAAACGTCGTGAAACGAACCGGCCTTGAAAATGAACTTGCGGCGCCGGCCCGCAAATTTGAAGCCCACCTTCTCGTAACAGCTGATGGCGCGCTGGTTGAACGCGTAAACCTCCAGGCTGACGTTGTTCAGGTTCAGATTGTTGAAAGCGTGGTCCAGGATGAGTTGGGTGGCCTCAGTGCCGATGCCTTTGTTCCACCAGGCCTTGTCGCCGATGAAGATGCCAAAGTTGGCATGGCGATGCACCATGTCAACATTCACCAACCCGCAGATGCCGATCGCCTCGTCCGTGGCCTTTTCCACAATGGCGAAGGACACATTGTTCCGCCTGATCTGCATGAGGAGCTCGCGTTCCTTGTCCAGGTCGAAGACGTCCGTGGAAAACAGCATGAACAACCCCATCTCCATATCGTTCACCCACTCGGTGAAGCGCTCCGCGTCATCCAGCGAGATCGGCGACAGGTAACATTTGTCACCGCTCAGCTTCTTGAAATATTTCATGGTCTTCTCCTGCTACTCTCTGCTTGGGACCTTGTCCGAATTCTATTTGATGAGATATGCCATTTTTGCGGGGCCTATCTGTCAAGTGAAATCCGC
>JAGOIS010000041.1 GCA_017995495.1 Candidatus Cloacimonadota bacterium | reverse complement strand
GGTTTCCCGGGCGCGGTTCTGAACCCGCAACAGTAGCAGGATCCCGCCGTCAAAGCTGATCCCGCCGGGGTTGAAGACAGAGGATACGTCTCGCAGGGAGGGATGACCGGAAACGATGGCCTGCCTCGATAGCAGGGGATTGCGCGGATGGCGGTTCACAGAGTGAAACCCAGTTCACACCATCGGGCGTAGAATTCCCAAACATCGTCGACGGGTTCTCCGTTCCAGAGTATTTCCGCCAGGGGATGAAGGCGGCTGACCACTTTTTGCTTCAGATCGGCATTATTGGCCAGATGTTCGGTCCAGACGTTGGCTTGGGCTCCCAGCAGGAGTTTTTTGTGTTCAAACCTGTAGTCCTCCAAACGAAACTTGAGCACATCCCCCCAGAGGATGATCTGCTCGGTGCCGACGGTCTCGTATTCATTGTTGCGGGCGTCGAAGTAGAGCTTGGTGTAGGGACAGACGATATAGCGGTTGCCGTTGTCGTGGGCCCTGCGGGCAGCTTCAGATCCGTCTCCGCGCCAGGCCATCACGATGGGATCCTTGCCAGGCTGGCCATCCAGGATCTCGTCCCAGCCGATGGCAGTCTTCCCCAGGGTGGTCAGATGTTTGGCCAGGGTTTTCACCAACCAGCCCTGCAGTGCTTCCTCGCCGGAAAGGTTTTTGGCGCGGATGCGTTTTTGGCAGTGCGGGCAGGCCTTCCAACGCTCTTTGGGCGCTTCGTCGCCGCCCAGATGCACATAGCGGCCGGGAAAGAGCTGGGCGACCTCGGTGAAGAGCTCCTTGAGGAAAGCAACCACTTCGTCCTGGCCGGCGCAGAGGATGTCCTGGGAGATACCCCAGACGTTGAGGGGCTGAAAATCCCGGGGAAAGCAGGCCAAATGCGGATAGGCGGCCAAAATCGCCATGGCGTGGCCGGGAACGTCGATCTCAGGGATGACCTCGATGCCAAGGCGGGAAGCGTGATCCAGCACGAAACGGACCTGTTTTTGGGTGTAGTAGCCGCCGTAGATGCTGCCGTCCGCTTCCTTGCGCCAGGCGCCGATCTCGTGCAGGCGGGGAAAGATCTTGCTTTCCAGCCGCCAGCCCTGGTCGTCGGAGAGGTGCCAGTGGAATTTGTTCAACTTCACGTGGGCCATCCAGTCCAGATAACGGCACACGAACTTGTGGTCAAAGAAGTGGCGGCTGACGTCCAGATGCAGTCCCCGCCAGGGATACGAGGGCCTGTCTGCGATCGTCTGGCATATGAACTCTCCGTCCCTGTAAGCCGCGCGGCGAAAGATCTGCCGGATAGTTTGCATCCCATGCAGCAGGCCGTTCACGGTGAAAGCCATCAGAGCAATTTCCCCGGGTATCATCCCGATGTGGTATTCCTCGGATTCGGCTTTTCCTGTTTCTCCAAGCTGAAGGAACATGCTGATCATGAGAGTGCCGTGATCGAGGTCAGGAACGGAACCGAACATCTTCCGGTAGTATTTGCCAAGCTCGCTTTCGATGAAATCGAAGACTTTGTCCGGCACATTGTCCGTGCGTCGGAATCGCAGTTTGTCGACTGGGGGAAAACTGATGTCGGAAAAAAGATGGGATTTGGGGGCGGGGATCATGAATCCTCCTTAAGCAGGATGGTTTTGGTCTCGAAAGGCCGGAAATCGAGGCTGAGCGGCTCGTAGGGGTCGAGCTTTACAGGAGCTGCTTGAAGCGGTTCCTCCAGCATGTTGGTCAGCCTGGCCTGGCCCTTGGTTTGGGCGCAGAAGAGCTGCGCGGTGCCGCTTTGCCCCTTGTATTCGTGGAATCGCAGGATGATGCCGCAGCCGTCCTCCGCGGGCTTCACAGTGTCCAGGTTCACGTGGCTGCTGTCCAGGCGGAACAAGGGCTCCGGCAGTTTTTTGGGCAGGTTTTGCAGCGGCGCCACGATCAGCTGGTGGGCCAAACGCTCGGCTTGGTTGAAAACATCGCTGTGTTCGTAATCGCCTGGGTGGGGGTAAAAGGCGTAGGAGTAAGCGTGGGCGTGGATATCGGCGTTGGGATCGACGTCGGCGGGGCTGCGTAAAAGGTTCAGTTCCATCTGGCCGTCCATCACGCGGTAGCCGAATTTCACGTCGCAAAGCAGCGCGCAGCCGTGATCCGGCTGGGAGAGGTCGGCGAAACCTTGGGCGGGAACCTCGAATTGGGCCGCTTCGAACGCGTTTTTGGGCTTGCTGCTGCGCTTGATCACGCCGGCCTGGATGCCGTAGCTGGCGGTTCCATTATAAACAGCGGTGAACCAGTGCGCGCGCAGCATTTTGTGCTTTTCCTGCCAGTCGACCTCATGGCAAACCCGCAGCAGGCGTTCATCCTGCCGCAGTTCGATGGTTTGGCGCAGGCTGGAATTGCCTATGCGGATATCCTGCACCACGCGGCTGAACTCGCCTTCCAGCGTGAAACTGAGGCCCTGGTTCAAAGTGGCGCCGCTGGCAGCTTGGGGTGTGGTGTCACGATAGAAATGGTTGATGTCCCAGGCGCCCCAGTTGTTGGGCTCATCCTCCCAGAGCAGCAGCAGATTGGATTCGGATACCAGCAGCTCGCGCCCCAGCTCTTTATCCCAGATGGAGCTTATTCCGCCGGTCGGGGTCACTACCGCTTTGATAAAGCGGTTCTCCAGGGTCAGGGAAGGCGGGCCGGCCTGGCTTTTAGGCAGATAGCTGTCGGTGGAGAACCGCAGCAGCAGGCAGCCCCAGGCCGGAACGCTGATCCGCGCCAACAGAGCGTATTCCGTTTCCAGAGAGGGAAACTCGGTGCTGTATTTATTCAACGGCACCAGTCCCAGTAGTTCTGGGGTGAAAGCGAGCCATTCATCCAGTTCCTGGTTGCAAGGGTTGATCACCAGGTAGCTGGGCTCCTGGCAGGGCTTTCCGCCAGCCGCGACATCCAGCGCCGCAGCGGCCAGATAATCCTTTAGCAGAGCGTGGTTGGCAGCGCTGATGGCGTGGGCTTCCACGTAGACCGGCGCGATCGAAGAGCCGGGGATGATATCGTGGAACTGCAGCAGCAGCGTGTCCTGCCAAACACGGCGCAGGAACTCCGGATAGGCGTGGCCAGCCAACGCGGCCATGAACTCAGCCGCGGCCAAAAGCCTCTCGCTGCATCGGTTGTCCTCTTTCATGCGGGCCTGGGTGGTATAGGTGCCGCGGTGAAATTCCAGATACAGCTCTCCGTAGGCAACCGGAAGCTGGCTTGGGTCCAGTTCTGCGAGGTGCTCGAAGAAATCGGACGAGCGGGCGAAACGGAATTTGCCGACTCCTTCAAGGTTTTGTTGGCGCAGACCGTACTCAATGTGGTCGCGGGTGGGTCCGCCGCCACCGTCGCCGATGCCGTAGAGGTTCAGATAGGCGTCGCACAGTTCACTCTGGGCGTAGCGCTTTTCCGTATCCAGGCTGGCGGAGGGGTTGTTTGAGAAGTTGTAATCGTTGGTGGGAAGCTGATGCGCCAGCACCCTGCTGCCGTCTATCCCTTCCCAGACGAAAAGATGGTGGGGGAAGACATTGGTCTCGTTCCAGCTGAGTTTTTGGGTCACGAACCAATCCACCCCGCATCCGCGCATGAACTGGGGCAGGTTGCCGCTGAAGCCGAAGCAGTCGGGAAGCCAGAGCACCCGGGGAGCGGAGCCGAACTCGCTGGCGAAGAAGCGTTTGCCATACATGAACTGCCTGATGATGGATTCCGCCGAGATCAGGTTGGTGTCGAACTCCACCCAGGACGCGCCTTGCACCTCCCAGCGGCCTTGCTTGACGCGGTCTTGAACCTGCGCGTAGAGAGCCGGATATTCTTCTTTCATCCAGAGGTACAGCTGGGCTTGGGAAGCGCCGAAGATGTAGTCCGGATATTGCTCCAGTAGTCGCAGAGCATTGGCAAAGGTGCGTCCGCCCTTGCGCTTGGTCTCAGAAATGGGCCACAGCCACGCCAGATCGAGATGGGCGTGGCCCACGCTGAAGGCGGTGAGCGCGCTGGCATGGGCGGGTTGGGAAAGAAGGCTCTGTAAGATTGAGATTGTGGCGCTGCGGTCGGTCTCCCACAGGTTGCAGACTTGGTTTAAACCATGAAGGATACGCTGACGGCGGACGGTTCCTTCGGGAAGGTGCTCCGCCAGGTTGAGCAGCACCCCGATGTCCATAAGCCTTTGGAAGAGTTCTTCATCAATCGTGCAGAGATGGCATTCGCGCAAGGCATATTCTTGCTTTCCGGCTCCGAAGAGGTCGTTGGCGGAGGCTTCAATATCCAGAAATATCCTGCCACCGGGACGACATCTATTGTTTAAGGGAAAAAAGTGTTTTGCTGCTTTGTGATACCAATCGACCTTGGGAGTCAGTCCCTGAACCGGAGTGCCTTTGTTCACAACGCAGGCTTCGCCGTCGCAATCGAAGAACAGACCGTATTGCTTGCCTTTGTAGTCAAGCGGGATATGGAAATGAAGTTCAAAGTGTCCGGTCTGCCAGGGCGTTCCCCAGAGTTCCCCAATTTCCATGGGTCGGAGATCTTGTCCGGTGAGGGCAAACTTTACATTAACTCCGGCTTTGTCCTGATAGAGCAGTGCTGTTTGCCGTTCCAGCAGGCGTTTGATCCGGGTGAGATGGATCTTTTCGTTCTGCATAATACCTCTTTATTTTTCCATGGGGACAACGATCCCCTTGATGATGATGTTCTGGAAGAAGACAAAGACCGCCAGGGTGGGGATGGCGGCAACCACCAGCGCGGCGTAACCCACTGACAGGCTCGCCCTTTGCATCAGCTCGTAGATGTGCACCATCAGGGTCCACATGCTCTGGTCCTGGCAGACGATGAAGGCAAAGAGGAAATTGCGGTAGGCCACGCTGAAGGCCCCCAGGGCGATGACTGCCAGGATGGGCTTGGAAAGATAGAGCGTGAACTGCCAAAAAAGGCGAAACTCGCCAGCTCCGTCCAGGCTGGCGCTTTCATAGAGTTCGCGCGGCAGGCTGTCGAAAAAGCCCTTGAGGAGGAAGATGAAATAGCCATCCGCGGCGGCGGGCAGGATCAGGGCCCAGAAGGTGTTGAGCAGATTCAAGCGCTTGAGCATCAGGAAATTGGGGATGCCCATCACCATTGCCGGGAAGGCCATGGTGAGCATGAAGAGCATGATCAACTGATAGCTGAGGCGGGGCTTGAAGCGGCTGAGGGCGTAGGCTGCCAGAGGATTCACCGTCACTGCCAGCAGGATGGAAAGCAGGGTGTAGATGAGGGTGTTGCGCAGAGAGCGCGCGTCGTGGAACATCTGATCCAGCACCATGGCGTAATTGCGGGTGAGAAACTCCTTGCGGATGGCGCTTTTGTTGTCCTGAAACAGATGATACTCGATCTGCTGCACGGGCAACGGGACCTGCTCGAATGAAGATGGAACAAGCTTCCAAGCTTGGTTCAGCTTGTCCGCTCCTCCATATTTGCCAGCCAGAAAGGTCTGCCAGGCTGTGCTCGCTTCCCGGGAGGGTTCTATCCTCAACTGGCGTCCATCCGCCCGCTGGCTGACAAACTCGCGCCAAAGTGCCTGGCGAGAAGGTGTTCGCGGCAGTCCGGGGCTGGGGTAAACATTCTCTTCGGTGGTATGGTTTGTGCCCAGTGCCCGGTTGACCGCCCTCAGGTCCAAACCACCTCCGGGAGCGGGAAACCGAGACCTCAGCCAGTCCAGGTAATCCGTCTGGGCTGCCGGCAGCACCTCCACCCAGGCGATGCCGGCATCCCTGACGAACTCCTGCCAATCCGCGGACTGGGCCAGGTTTTGCCCGGGCAGGCTGGCAGGCAGGCTTACAGCCTGCAATTCTCGAAAACCGCTGTTCCAGGCTGCGCGCAAGCCGGCGGGTGCGGAGTATTTGGCCCGCAGAAAAGCGCGGAACTGGTTGCCGAGGTTGCGCACCCGCAGATGCTCCGGCGCGGCCAGGTTTTCCACGAACCAGGTGAGGTCCTCCACCAAAGCGCCGCTGTCCGGGATCTTATTGGGAATGCGCACCTGGCTGAAGTCATCATAGGAACTGTGCCAAGTGGAGTTGAGCATGGCAATGTCCGCATATTTTTGCCGCAGCATGGCTTGGAAAGGTTGGTCAGCAGAGGCTTCCAGACTGATGTGGTGGATGTTCAGAGCCTCCCGCACGTAATGCAGCCAGTAAGTCCGCAGGGGATGCCCTTCGGGCGGACAGGTCTCGCTCAACACCACTTCCTGCCATGTATTAAGCCTCAGGCCGGTGCTGTCGTTAAAGGCGGCCAGGTTCCCGCCAAAAACCGGTGCCAGTTCCATCTGCGCGAAGGCCCCGTCAAGGTTCACATAGTTGCGGTGTTTCTCCTCCACACCTTGCTTGAAGTCCTGGAAGCGACCCAGATAGCCGGTGGGCACACTCACGTAGTTGCGGCCCAGAATCTCCTTTTCCTCCACCACTATCTGTTCCCAGCTTTGGGCGCCGGTGTTGTATCTGCGGTTGAACCGGGTGAGGTCGTTGCCGTTCTCCTGTCGCAGCAACTTCCGTATCCGGCGCTGGTTCAGGGGATAGACGCCACGGCCATAGTGTTGCGCCACATAGTAATCATACACGCTCTGGGGGTGGGTGGAGATGAATTCCTGCCAGTCCCGGTAAACCGCGGGATCGGGCTGGTCGGGAAATTCCGCTTCGGCAAAGGCCAGCCAGCCTCCGGCATAGTTGTCCGCCAGGCGGCTGCTTTCCTCGTTATAGCGCGATTCCATGTACTTTTTGAACAACGCCTCATCGCTGTGCAGATACGCGGGCAGCAGGCTCAGGCGGCTGCTGTCCACATTGCTTCTCAGCGAGGCTGAAACCATCAGCAGGAAGGGATAGACCATGGTGATGGCGCCCAGGATCAGCATCAGATGGATAAGCAGGTTCAGCAACCTCACGCGGGGCGAGCGTCTGCCCACGCTGCCGATGATGCTCACGCGGCCTGCCTCTCGTCGTCACGCACGGCGCGGAATTCCATGCGGGAAAGGTGTTTGATCTGCAGCACGGTGAAACCCATGAGAAGCAGACTGAGGATCCAGGCCATGGCAGTGGCCAGTCCGAAACGCAGGTAGAGATAGGCTTTTTCAAAGATCATCAGGTCCGCCACCCGGGTGGCCTCATTTGGCCCGCCAAAGGTCATCACCAGAATGAAATCGCTGCTTTGGGCCGCCACGATGAAGGCGGAGATGAACTGGATGACGATCAGGCCCCTGAGGCTGGGAAAAACTATGTGCCGGAGTTTGCTGCGGAAGCCGGCGCCGTCGATTTCGGCTGCTTCATAGAGGTCCCGGGGGATGTTCTTGAGCGCGGCCAGATAGATCAGCGAGCCCGGCCCCACTCCAGCCCAGACGGTTGGCAGCACCACACAGAGCATGGCCAGCGCCTCATCCTTGATCCACATGCTTTTGGGCAGTCCCAGCGTCAGCAGCATCTGGTTGAGGATGCCCGCGTCCGAGGGGTCGTAAAGCAGCTTCCAAAGATAGATGACGATCACCCCGCTGATCACCGCCGGAAGGTAAAACAGCACCCGATAAAGCATCTTGGAGTGGGAAACCTCCTGCAGCAGGATGGCCAGAAAGATTGGTGGCAGAAAGCCCAGACCCAAAAGCAGGGCCATGTAGTAGAGGGTCTTGCCCACCGAAGCCCACCAAGCCGGATCGAAGAGCACCTCGGCAAAATTGCCGAACCCGGTCCAGGGGCTGGGACCCACGATATGGTAATCCTGAAAAGCCATCAGGGAGCCAGTGACCATGGGCAGGTATTTCCACACCAGCACCGTGATCACAGCCGGGGCGAGCAGCAGGACCACCCAGACCCAGGATTTGTAGCGCGGGGCATGTGTGATCCCCGGTTCGGGGCTCATGACCTTCCACACCCGCCAGAGGGTGAAACAAAAAGCCAGCAGGATCAGGGCCGCGATGAGCAGGGCCAGCCTTTCGCGGGTGGCCTTGACCTGGGGAGGGACGCGGCCGATTATCTCCTGGTTGGTGCGGTCCTCCCCTTTTTTCAACACTGTGGCGATCAGAACCCTGCGTTGTTCAGGGTCCTGGGGCAATTTGCCCTTCAAACCCAGGGCCACCAGTTCATCCAGGGGAAGGGTCATGTATTCATAAACCTTCTGGCAGTTGTCGCCGAAAGGTTCTGGCCTACCTTCGCGCATGGCGGTGGCAAAGGTTTCCAGCCAGCCCGCGGGAGCGTAACGCAGATATTCCTCATAGCCGTAACGCTGGAGGAACACGGGATTCTGCATGCGTCCGTAGCCGCTGTCAACCATGATCTTCATACGGATCTGGCGCGCCTCTTCGCTGTCGTAAAAGCGGATGTATTCCCAGGCCGCGGCCCTCACGGACTCCGGATCCCGATCCCCCACTCCGGAGTTGTTGCTCACCCCGGCCCCGGAATAGATGCCCATCATGCGGCAGTTGATCTCGCTGCCGCCGCGTCCGGACGGCCCTGCGGGAGAGGGCGCGAAGGCATAGAGATTCGGATCGTAGGCGCCTCCCATGTTTTGCTGGGAAAGATAATCCATGCGCATGCCGATCTTGCCTTCCTGCCACATATAGCCCCAGTCGCCTTCCCGGATGGCAAAGCCAGTCTGCTGCCGGCCCTGGTTGTCCTTCCAGCGCGAAGTGGCCAGCCGCAGATAAAACTCCATCGCCTCCACCCCCTCCGGACTGGCAAAGGAAGCGCGCCACTCCTGTTTTTGGGGATCGTAAACCACAGCGTCGCCGCCCGCGGCCCAGAGGAAGGGCAGCCAGTCGTAGGCAGCCTGCGGTCCAGATGCCAGGACCGTCCCCCAGGCTCCGGAAGCGGGTTCGGTGAGCAGCCTGGCATAGCGGAAAAACTCCTCCCAATTCCGCGGCGGGCGGTCCTGGTCCAGGCCAGCCCGCCGAAAAACATCCCTGCGGTACATCAGCACCCGCACCAGGGTCTCGTAGGGCAGCATCCAGGTGTGGGATGTGTCCTCACCTTTGCGGGTCCTGCGGATAACCTGCCAGACTGGCTTTTCCACCCTCAGGTCCATGACCTGGGGATCTTCCCGCGCCAGAAATTCGTCCAGGGGATAGAGAAAGTTGTTCTGGATGTAAGTATCACTCTGACGGAAATTTACATATAGGATATCCGGGGCCACGCCTCCCGCTATGGCCATGAGCGGTCCAGCGTCCAGATCCATGTTTTCGATCTGGATGCCGGAAAAGGCACGCAGCTCGATGTGGGGGAATTTTTTCCGGAAAGCCTCCACCACTGCCAGGTTGGCCCGCGAATAGGCGTCGGTCTTGCGCGGGTCCGGCAGTTCAAACACCTTAAGCACCACAGGTTGAGCAATTACGGACCACACCGGCGCCACCGCGCCCAGGCAGAGAAAGAAGACAAGTATCGATATTAGTCTACGCATGGTCACCTGTTTCTTTTTCAGCCGCCAGGCGTCTTTCTGTCAAGCACAAAATTTGGCCTCCGCCCAGCCTGAGAAAAGAAATTCCGCCGCGTACGAGGGGGACCGGCCAGCCAGGATTCTGCCTTGAGGAGCGTTAATACGTGTCCTGCGAATATTGAGGTTGCGTCTCCTACCAGCTGATACGCGTGATCCTCACCTCAGCACAGCTACGCGCCCGGTTTTCCGGTTGCCCTGTTCGTCGTTCACCACCACGAAGTAGATCCCACTGGCACAGGCTTTTCCGGCGGCATTGTTGCCGTCCCAATCGAAGCGGGCGAACTCATTTTCTTCCAGGATGTTCACCAGAGCGCCTGAAGCGTCGTAGATCCGGCATCGGTTTTGTCCACGGGGCAGGGTTTCGGTGGGATGGTTGCGGATGATCA
>JAGOIS010000040.1 GCA_017995495.1 Candidatus Cloacimonadota bacterium | reverse complement strand
TCCCCCGCGAGGGGAGCAGGGGCTTCAGCCAGGGGATCAGATTCCCGCAGGTCCGCCCCCTTTTCCAGCAGCAGGCCGCGGATGAGGTGGTCAAGCCGGGGAGTGAGGTCCCCGGCCTGAATGTCCAGAAGCAGCGGACGGGAAGTGTCGATCAATTCCACGATCCGCCGGCTGATAAACTCCGGTTCCGCGGTGGCGAAATTCGCCTCCGCGCTGAGGTGAAGGCACATCAGCGCCAAGAGCGGGACCAGAAAGCTGCGCATTGATCGCTTCAGAGTTTGTTCAGATATCTGTCCACGACCTTCATCTGGGGATAATCCGGATACATGGTCTTGATCTTCATCAGCTCTGTGCGGCAGGATTCGAGATCCTGCAGCTGGTAATAGGTGAGGCCGATCTTCAGCTGGGCGTCCCAGGCTTTGGCATGTTCGGGATAGCGGTCGGCCACGCTCTGGAATTCGCGCAGGGCTTTGGCGTAATTGCCCGCGCTATAGTAGTTTTCGCCGATCCAGTAAGAGGCGTTGGCGCTCAGGTCGCTGCCGGGATTGTTCTTGAGGAATTCCTCAAAGAGGATGATCGAATGCTCGAAATTCCCCTTGTAATGCTCGTTCAAGGCGGCTTTGTATTGGGTGTTCAGAGCTGCCTGGCGGCGTTTGTCGGCCGCGGCGCGTTCTTTGACGATCACCTGCTGCAGATCTGAGGTGAGGGCCTTGAGGTCGCTGTCAACCGTGTACACGCGCTCACGCAGGGCGTTCATGTCGGTTTTGACCTCGCCGTCCAGGGTCTGACGGATGTCGGCCAGCTCGCCCTGGTGATCGGTCAGGTCCTTGCGAATGCGGACTATCTCGTCGCGGAGTTCCATTTGCTCCTCCGCGGCGGATTTTTCGCCTTCCACGGTTTCCTCCAGCGACATCAGGATGCCGTCCTGTTCGTCCACATAGCCGGAGATGGCTTCAAGCTCGCTGGTCAGGTCATCCAAAACCGCGGCCATTTGAGAGCTTTCATCCGCGATCCGGGTGAGTTCCGCCTTGGTGGCGAATCCTGTCTGGGCGTCCTTCATTTTTATGAGGTAATCCGAATAGGCGTCGAAGGTGTCGTTGGTATCCTTGGTGAGGGCGGTGAGCTTCTGTTCCAGCCTGGTGTTGGTGGCGATGGCCTCATCCAGTTGCCTGCCCAGGGCGGTCAGATCATCCTGCAATTCCACGATGGCTGTGGCGGATTTCACGATCTCGTCCTGCATGGGATCCAGCACCAGGAGCTGTTCATCCACTCCCTTGAGCCGGATCACCAGTTCGTCCAGTTTCTTTTTGTTTTGGATGATGTCCTTGCGGGCCATCTCCAATTCAGCATCCTGATTGTTCTGGCGAGCCTCAATGACCTGCACCTTGGACTTCTGGGCCTGGAAGGATTTGTTGCCCACGCAGGCTGACAGCAGCAGGATAAAGGCCAGTAACAGCAATGAGAATTGTCTCATGTTTCCTCCTTGAAGACAGGTTTATATTGAAGTCAGGAAAGCTTTGTAGCCGGCGAAAGTGGCATAGAGGTCGGCCTTGCTGCACAGCTCATAAAGCGAGTGCATGCCCATGAGGCCGGTTCCGCAGTCGATCACTTCCGCGCCCAGATTGGCGAGGATGTAGGCAATCGTTCCGCCGCCGCCTTCGTCCACCTTGCCAAGTTCGCCCATCTGCCAGAAAACTCCGGCGGAATCGAAGATGCGAATGATCTTCGCGGTGAATTCGGCGTTGGCATCGTTGCAGCCGTATTTTCCACCGCTGCCCGTGAATTTGGAGATCCCGATCCCGTGGTTGAACAGCACGGCGTTCTGGCGCTCATGCACGCTGGGATAGTTGGGGTCGATGGCCGCGGTGACATCGCCGGAGAGGATCATGGAATTCATGAAGGTTTTGCGCAGGTTGGCGCTGCCGTCTTTTTCACCGTTGTGCCTGAGCAGGCTGGCCATGAAATCCTGGATGAAGACCGAGTGGGCGCCGGTGTTACCCTGGCTGCCAACCTCTTCCTTGTCGGAAAAATAGACCACCATGGTGCGCTTGGGTTTGGCGTCCAGGTTGGCCAGCATGGCCTGAAGTCCGGCGTAGGCGCAGATCCGGTCGTCCTGGCCATAGCCAGCGACCATCGAGGCATCCAAACCAGCGTCGCGAGCGGGAGTGGCAGGCACCAGCTGCAATTCGGCGGAGATGAAGTCCTGTTCGCTGATCCCGTATTTCTGGTTCAACAGTTTGAGGGCATAGGCTTTGAGGGTTTCCTTGTCGTCGCTGTTTGCTTGCTGCATCCCGCTGAAGATCAGGTTCATTTTGGAGGCATCGATCGCCTCGGCGATGTTTTTGGTGTACTGTTCCTTGCGGGCCAGGTGGGGCAACAGGTCCGGAATGATGAAGACAGGCTCGTCGTCTTCCTCGCCGATGCTCACCTTGAGCAGGGAACCGTCGGCTTTGACGATGATCCCGTGCAGGGCCAGCGGAGTGGAGACCCACTGGTATTTCTTGATCCCGCCGTAATAGTGGGTGCGCATGCAAGCCATGTCGCTGTTTTTGTCCTCATAGAGGGGATTTTGCTTCAGGTCCACCCTGGGCGCGTCCACATGGGCGGCCACCATGTTCACGCCATTGCTGATGGGCTCGCTGCCGATCACGGCCATGGCGATGGTTTTGCCGCGGAAAGTTGAATAGACGCGTTTACCAGCTTTGGCGGCGGTTATCGGTTCAAATTTGTTGGCCTTGAGCAACGCCTCGGTCCAGATGACGGTTTCACGCTCTGTTTTCGCCTTGTTCAGGAAATCCTTGTAGGGTGGGGCGAAAGCCATTGCCTGCTTGATCTGGGCGGCCGACGCCTCTTTCCAAAAGTTTTTGCGTTCGTAGATCAACACGCTCTTTTTCTCATGCTTCTTTTCTTTCATCGATTCTCCGTTTATTGGTTTATGATAGGGCCAGGATCTCCAGAACCCTGTCACCCATGGGGGCTTTCACCAGGGCCGTATCGCCGGCAGCTTTGCCCAGCAGGGCTTTGCCGATGGGTGAGAGCACCGAAACCGGCTGTATGCCTTCATGGTCATAATAGCTCAGCTCATCCACGCCCACGATCTGGAACACGGCTTCCTCGCCGCTTTGCGCGTCGCGGGCATGGCAGATGCAGCCAAAGCGCACCTTGTCCCTGGGGATGGCATCGATGTCGATCACCTTCAGGTGCGCAGCGCGTCTGCGCAGATGGTCGATCTCGCCGTCGATCTGGCGCTGCTTTTCCTTGGCCGCCTTGTATTCGGCGTTTTCACTCAGGTCCCCGAATTCCCGGGCGATCATCACGGCTTTGATAACTTCGGGCCGCTCGTTCATCAGAGTCTGGATGCGGCGCTGGATCGCTTCCATGCCCGCGGGGGTGATCAGAATGCTCAGGTCCATCTAGGCGGGCTTCTTCTTCAGCAGGATGCGTTGGGCGGCCAGGGCTGCCTTTTTGAGCCTGGCGTTGCCGCTTTTGGTCCAGGGCTCAACGATCTCCTCGATCTGGGGATGGTAGTTCAGGAGCGAGGCGCAAAGGATCTCGGCGCTTTGGGGGTCGCGGCTGTGCCGGTGCTGGCGCCAAACGTTCAGATACAATTCATAGTCGAATTTACAGACCGCTTTCAGCAGAGCCACGTGGGTGTCGGCGAACTCATCCAGCGGCTGCAGCCATTGGTTCACAAAATGTTGCACGACCTCCGGGCCGAGCTCCGGCGACTTTTTCAACAGCTTCACCAAGAGGTTCACCGCCTGTTTGCGGATCAGCGCTTTGCCGGACATGGCCCAATCATAGGCATAGTGGAGATATCTATCCGGTTGTTTGCGCAGCAGCGGAAGCACCACCTTTTCCAGAAGGGAGGCCAGTTGTGCTTCCTGGGCGTTGTTCAGCGCGCCCTCCACCAAAGGCAGGTAGATGGATGGTTTTTTACCCACCAGCTTGGTCATGATGGCGATGAAGGCTGTTTTGCCATTCTCTCCTTTTTTATCCCAAAGGTATTTGAAGAAGGGGAGGTATTTTTCGTGGTTCTTGCCCAGTTTCTGCACAATGGAGTTGGCGATGTGAACGATCACCCCTGGAGGAATTTTACCATTGACCCGTTCCGGATAGGCTATGTAGATTATTTCAAAGTCGTAATCATTCTGCGGCAGCTTCTTTTCCAGATACTCGGCGGTGTCCTTGTTCAGTCTCTCCTTCCAGTCAATGGTAAGCATCATGTCTCCTTTTTTATGGCTTTTTTCTCAAAATGCCAAAGGCCATTAGGGCAGAAAAATGTCAAGGGGAAATCTCTTGGGGATGCTGGGTTCAGTTCCCCGGTAATCCTGCCGCGTTGATGCGTTACCCACCATGTTTGGAGACCTATGTTTGCGATGCAGGAAAAACTGCGCGAAAGCTGCAGGGACCGCCCTGATCATTCCTCCTATTCACTTCCCGGCAACCTCCGCCTGACATCCCGACCGTTGGTGGGGAAGTGAAGCGGAGGCAACCAAGAGGCGAATGAGAGAGGGCTCAGGGCCGGATAAAGGGGAAAAGTGACAAAGGGAAAAGATGACGCAAGATGGGTTCCGACAGCTCGCTGGAGCCCCACCAATGTCAGGCTTGGACGTAGAGTTCCAGCAGCCGGAGTGATTCGGCGAACTGGTCCCGATAGGCCATATTTTTATCCAGGCTGATGGTGACTTTGAGGCCTTTGGCGGCGTCAAACCTCAGTTCCTGCTTCACTTTGGAGCTGAACGCGAGCACCTTGTCGCGAGGGGGCAAAAGTTCCGGTTTGAATTCCAGGGTGAGAGTGTGGTGGCGGACATGGCAGTTGAGCAGATCGGCCTGTTTGGCGAGGATGTTGAGCTTGAAATACATCAGCAGCCAATCCGCTTTTTCGGGCAGGGGTCCGAAGCGGTCTGTGAGCTCTGCTTCGAAATCCGCGATCTCGGCGAGGTCCTCAAATCCGCTCAGACGTCGGTAGATAGCCAGGCGCTGCTCGTCGTTGGCGATGTATTCCGGAGGGAAATAGAGGTCGATCTCGGTGGTGAGCTTTCGCCGGGTTTGGGGCGTTTCGACCTCTGCGGCGATGCTGGTGCCGTTTTGGACGGCGGTGATGGCGCTTTCGAGGAGGCTGTTGTAATAGTTGAAGCCGATGGATTGGATGATCCCGCTTTGCTTGGTTCCCAGAATGGTTCCGGCCCCGCGGAGTTCCAGATCGCGCAGGGCCACCTGGAATCCGGCTCCCAGATAATCGTATTGGGTGAGGGCTTCGAGGCGCTGGCGGGCCACCGGGGTGGTGCCGCGGGGGATGAGCAGATAGGCATAGGCGCGGCGGTTGGAGCGGCCCACGCGTCCGCGCATCTGATAGAGCTGGGCGAGGCCAAAGGTGTCGGCGCGGTCCACCAGGATGGTGTTGGCGTTGGGGATGTCGATGCCGTTTTCCACGATCGTGGTGGAGATCAGCACCTGGAACTCGCGGCTGATGAAGGCATCCATCACCTCTTCCAGATGGCGTTCCGGCATTTGGGCATGGCCAACGATGAACTTGACCTCCGGCATCAGGTCGCGCAATTCCCCGGCGATCGTTTCTATGGTCTGGACCCGGTTGTGGATGAAGAACACTTGGCCGCCGCGATCGATCTCGCGCCGGATGGCGTCGCGGATCACCTCGCTGTCGCGCGGGGTGATGATGGTGCGGATGGGCAGGCGTTCCTTGGGGGAGGTTTGCATCAGGGAGATCTCCTTGAGGCGGGCCAGAGCCATGTTCATGGTGCGCGGGATCGGCGTGGCGCTCATATAGAGCGTGTCCACGTTCGATTGCAATTTGCGGAGGCGCTCCTTGTGGCGCACCCCGAAACGGTGTTCCTCGTCGATGACCAGCAGGCCGAGGTTGGCGAACTGGATGTCCTTGGAAAGCAATCTGTGAGTGCCGATGGCGATGTCCACCCGGCCGGAGGAAATGTCGCTGACGTCGTCGCGCAATTGGGCGTTCTGGCGAAAACGGCTCAGCATGGCTATCCGCACCGGATATTGGGCCAGGCGTTCGCGAAAAACGCGCCAGTGCTGTTCCGCCAAAAGTGTGGTCGGCACCAGCACCGCGACCTGGTAGCCGGAGCAGACGGCCTTGAAGGCAGCGCGGATGGCGACCTCGGTTTTACCGAATCCCACATCGCCGCAGAGCAATCTTTCCATCGGGGCGGGGCTTTCCATGTCCGCCTTGATCTCATTGGTGGAGCGGGTCTGGTCCGGCGTGTCGTCGTAGATGAAGGATTCCTCAAGTTCCTTTTGCCAGGCGGAATCAGGCTTGTGAGCTATCCCCACCCGCGAACTGCGCTCCGCGTAGAGCTTCACGATGTCCGCGGCGATCAGTTCGATCTGCTGGGTCGCCTTGTGTTTGGTGTTTTGCCATTTGGCGCTGCCAATGCGGCTGAGGGTGGGGGCGGCACTCTCTTCCGCCACATATTTGGTGACCAGCCTGAGCTGCCAGGTGGGCACATAAACCCTGTCGTCGCCAGCGTAGCGCAGCATTAGGCATTCGGTTTCCTGCCCGTCCAGATGGATGATCTCCAGGCCTTCAAAAACCCCGATCCCGTGGTCGATGTGGACCACGTAGTCGCCGGGCTTGAGGCTTTCGTAATCCACGATCTCCTCTCCGGGCGAGAATCTGGGCGCGTAGCGCTTGCGCCGGTATCGGTTGAAGATCTCGTGGTCGGTCCAGAGGGCCAGTCCGCAGTCCATAACGCTGAAACCTTCGTGCAAAACCCCGATATGGCTGTTCGGATCAGCCTTGAAATCAGCCAGCAATTCGTGCATCCGCCTGGCCTGGCTGGGATTGTCGAAAAGCAGGATCGGATCGATGCCGGCTGAGCTCATCTGCCCAAGCGATGCCGCCAGCAAGGCCAGATCACCATTCAGGCCAGGTTGGGGCTCGCAGGGAGCTTTGCTGTTCCGGGTGGCAAAGGGTAGCACAAACTCGCCCTGGGAGAGGAAGATACTGCTTCCTGGCCGGCTGAGTTCCAACAGTTTTTCCTCTCCGGCCAGCACCCTTTCCGGGGGACTGAGTTTGGCTTTGGTGGTGTTCTTTAGCTCCCGGCGGTACTGGGTGTGCACCTGCTCGGCAAGTTGCTCAAATTCCTCGTGGACGTAAATGTAGTTGGAAAATAGCAGCAGCCTGTCTTCCGGCGCGAAAAAGTTAGCAAAAGTGCAAACATCGTCAAGCAAAAGGCTGTATTGGTTTTCGATCCCTTCATAGAAGCCGGTGTTTTTGATCTTCGCCATCAGCGGAGAGGTCTTGCGAATGTCGTCCAGGCAAAACTCGCGGGCCGGGATCAGGGTGTAGGACGGCACTTCGCCGGGCTCGGAGCGCTGGGTGTTTGGCGAAAAATAGCGCATGGTGATGATCTCGTCGCCGAAAAACTCAATCCGGACGGGCTTGAGATCAGGCGGGCTGAAGATGTCCACTATCCCTCCGCGCCTGGCAGCCTGGAAGACCTTGTTCACCTGATACTCCACCTCAAAGCCCATGTTCACCAGATCCCGCATCAGCTCTTCAGGGGGGTATTCCAGCCCCGGCCTGAGGATGGTCACGTGCCTGGCGACGTTGGCCAGAGGGGGCAGCAGGCGCAGCAACGCGCGGATGGACAGGCTGTAGATGGCGGGGGTGCCTTCCACCACGTTGTGGATGCACATCATCCGGGTGGCGCGGATGGAGTAGTGGGGCGAGCGTTCTTCGTAGGGCAGGACCTCGTAGTCCGGCAGATAGTGCGCGTTGGCGCTGCCGATCAGGGTGCAGAGGTCGTCCCAGATGTCCTCGGCAATGATGTCGTCCTGGGATATGATCAGGATGTTCTTCCCGGTTTGTGCCCAGAGATGAGAGGCCACGAGGGCCCGGGCGCTCTGATTCAGATGATGCAGCTGATGGCGCTCGGAGCTTTGGGGAAGGCTGGTCAGGGTTTGGAAAAATGGCGAACGCTGAAGCCAGGGTGTGATTTTCTCGTAAAGGTTCACTGCATCCTCAAAGCGGTACCGTGCTCACGAAAGTGCCGATTATCTTCACCAGTTTGCCTTTGGCAAAGGAGATGGTGAGCCGGGCGTCAGCGCCGGCGCCGTCCACGCTGAGCACCATTCCCTGGCCGTGTTCGGCATGCCAGACCTGCTGGCCGATGCGGAACTGCTTGTCCTTCTCGGTGAGCCTGGGTCTGGTTTTGGGGCGCGTCCGCGGCGCGGGTGAAAGGTCGGCGGGATCGCTGTATCCGGCAAACAGCGATTCATCAAGCTCCTGCAAAAAGAGGCTGGGCTTGGTGTAGTAAAAGGTGTCATAGAGCCGGCGGCATTTGGCGTAGGATATGAACAGCCTGGTTTTGGCCCGCGTGACGCCAACGTAGAAGAGGCGGCGTTCCTCCTCAATGGATTCCGGGCTGTCCATGCTCATGCGGTGGGGCAGAAGCTCCTGCTCGAGGCCGGCGATGAAGACGCAGCCAAATTCCAGGCCCTTGGCGTTGTGCAGGGTCATCAGGCGCACCGAATCGGCGTCTTTTTCCACCCGGTCCATATCCGTCTGCAAAGCCACGAAGGGGAGGAAATCATCCAGCCGGGCGGGTTTGTCGTGTTCCTCAGCCCAGCGTTCGGAAAACTCGCTCACCGAGCCCACAAACTCGATCAGGTTTTCCACCCGGGAAATGTCTTTGGGGTCCTGGCTCTGTTTGTAGAGCGAGATCAGGTCCAGATGGTCCATGATCTCCTTCACCAGTTCAAGCACGGGCGCCTCACGCGCCATCTTCCTCCAGGATTCCATCTTTTCGCCAAAATCGGAGAGCTTCTTCTGTATTCCGGTGCCGATCTCAGCCACCGTGGCGGAGTTTAGCAGCGCCTGATAGAGACTGGTCCGGGTTTTGGAGGCGCTGGCGAGCAGACGGTTGATCGTCATCTGGCCAATGCCGCGGGGAGGTTCATTGATCACGCGGAGCAGGCTTTCAGCATCAGCGGGATTGGAAAGCACGGCCAGATAGGCCAGAAGGTCGCGGATCTCCTTACGCTGATAGAAGTGGAGGCTGCCCACAATGCTGTGGGGGATCTCCCGCTGCAGGAAAGCGTATTCGAACACCCTGGATTGCGCGTTGGTGCGGTAAAGCACGGCCATCTGTCCGTATTCAACACCCTCCCGGTGCAATCTGGCCACCAGATCAGCCGTTTTATTGGCCTCGTCAGTTTCGTCCTGACAGCTTTGGAGAGCGGGTTTTTCCCCCTCGCCGAGCTCCGACCAGAGGTCTTTCCTGTGGCGGCGACGGTTGTGACTGATGATGGCATTGGCCAGGTCCAGGATCCTGGAGGTGCTGCGGTAATTCTGTTCCAGGCGGATCGAGCGGACGCTTTTGTAATCCTTTTCAAACTCCAGAATGTTGCGGATGGTGGCGCCGCGAAAACTGTAGATGGCCTGGTCGTCGTCGCCCACAACGCAGACCCGCTGGTGGTCTTTGGCTATCTGGTGGACGATCTCGAACTGGGCCTGGTTGGTGTCCTGATACTCGTCGATCATCACGTAGCGGAACATCTGGCTGTATTTGGCGCGGACAGCTTCATTGCTTTGCAGGAGTTTGGCCGTGTAGAGCAGGATGTCGTCGAAATCCAGGGCCTGATTGAGCAGCAGCCTCTGCTGGTACAGCGTGTAGATGCGCAGCACGGCGCTCTCAAAATTATCCTGCCAGCCCTTGCCACTGCTGTCCCCGGCAACGTTTTTAGCCAGATCCTCCGGCAACATCAGCCTGTTCTTATAACGGCCGATCCTGACCAGTATCCTCTGGATGGGGTATTTCTGCTTGTCGAAGCC
>JAGOIS010000039.1 GCA_017995495.1 Candidatus Cloacimonadota bacterium | reverse complement strand
AGAATTGGCTTTAGACTTTTTCACAGTAGTAGTTGGACGGTTTATATAAGGTACTCTGCAATTATGGGTTGTTTTTCGTGTATTATCAGACCATCGAGTTTGTAAAAACTATCCAGGTGATAAGAATTTGAAGTTTTCAGCGACACATTACACGGATCAGGCCAGAAAAGATCCACCAGAGCTGACCCCGCCAAAAATGCTTGACAGATTTGGGAGCCGCGGCCAGCTTGATTACTCGGGGCGGAAGCTGCGAATCCGCCCCCTAATAAAACACTTGGGAGTAACCGTGAAGTGGATGGTAAGGACCCTGCAAACCTTCTGGCACGTCTTGATCCTGGCCAGGTTCTTTGTCCGATCCTATTTTATCCGGCTGATCGCCAAAAATCCGGTTAAACGTCGCTGGCTGGAGATCAAGAACACCACCAAAACCTCCAGGCGTTTCCTGCGCGCCTTCAACGTGAACCTGAGGATCAAAAACCCCGAGCTGTTGCGCCAGCTGAAAGATAAAAACTATCTGCTGGTGGGCAACCACGCCTCGTTTCTGGACATCTTTCTGCTGGGCGCGGTGGAAAACTACGTGTTCATCACTTCCCAGGACATGAGCGAAACCCCCGTGGTGGGAGACATCATCCGCAAGGCCGGCTGTCTCTATACCGACCGCAAAAAGAAGGTCAATCTGCCCGAGGAGATCAGGCGCTTCACCGATACCCTGCGCTCCGGCTTCAAGTTGGTGCTCTTTCCCGAACAATCAGGCACCGACGGCTCGCACGTGAAGGAATTCCGCCGCTCGCTGTTCCAGGTGGCCGTGGACGGAGCCTGCACTGTGGTTCCGGTCTGCATCCGTTACCTGCGCCTGGATGGTAAACCGGTTACGGAACATAATCGCTCCGTGATCTGCTGGTATAAGGGCATCAACTTTTTCAAGTACTATTGGAACCTGATGGCCAGAAGGCTGGAGGCCGAACTCTGCTTTCTGGACCCGGTGGAATACGATCCCCAGCGCAATCGGACCCAACTGGCGGAAATGGTTTACGAACAAGTGCGGGACACCTTCCACAGTTACGACTCGCAACTAAGCTCATAATAGGAGATATCATGGCCAAGAACAACGACCGCCTGCAGTTGGGACCCATTAACTTCATCATCCTGGGCATCGCGGCAGTGCTGCTCATCCTGGGTTACGTGATCATGTCTGCCAATGAAATAGCGATCTCGCCCCTGATTTTGATTGCCGCCTATGTTATCCTGATACCGATCGGACTCCTCTACAAAAGCAAACCCAAGGATTAAGGCTTGGACCTACTCACCGAGGAGACAGCCGCAAAGCTCAAACGCTTTCAGCTGCAAGCCAGATCAATCGTGGAGGGTTTTCTGGTCGGTCTGCACAAATCCCCCTACCACGGCTTCAGCGTGGAATTTTCGGACCACCGCGAATACAACAGCGGCGACCCCATCAAAAACATCGACTGGAAGATTGTCGCCAAAACAGATCGCTACTACGTCAAAAGGTTCGAAGAAGAAACAAATCTGCGCTGCTACCTCATCCTGGATCATTCCCGCTCCATGTTCTATGGTTCGGGCCAGAGCAGCAAGATCGACTACGCCTGCCGTCTGGCCGCGGCCCTGTCCTGGCTGATGGTGGGGCAAAAAGACGCCGCCGGGCTGATCACCTTCAACACAGAGATCACTTCCATGCTTCCGCCCAAAGCCTATCGCGGTTACCTGGGCCAGATCTTCCGGGTGCTGGCGGAACTGGAACCCAAGGACTCCACCCGTCTGCTGGAAAACCTTCACCAGATCGCTTCCTCCATCCGCAAACGCAGCCTGATCATCCTCATCTCCGACCTGCTGGATGATCCGGAACGGGTGATAGAAGGCCTGAAACACTTTCGCTCCCACCATCACGAAGTCCTCGTCTTCCACATTGCCGACCTCCAGGAAGACAACTTCAGTTTCCGCCGGGAAACAGAGTTTGTGGATAGCGAGACCGGCGAAAAACTGGTGGTCAATCCCTGGCAGATCCGCTCCGAGTATCTGGCCAAATACTCCGGCCACGTGCAACAACTCAAAGCCGGCTGCCACCAATATCAGATCGAATACAATCCTGTAAGCACGGCCACTCCCCTGGAAGACCTGCTGCTAAAATATCTTCTGATGCGCAAAAAGGGATGAGGTAAGCCCACAAGTGCCGTCGGACGCAAAAACCTCAAACAAGCCTCTTTCCGGGCGATTAACGCGACATGTCCATTAAACCGGTTTCTGCGGCTCAGATCAGAGCCAGTGTGATCGAGGCCATAGGCGAGATTTATTGCCGGCCGACAGCCGAGGCCGCCAAACTTCTGCAGGGGGCCTTGGACGCCGAGCAGGATGAACTCGCCCGGGACATGCTCAGTTCCATCCTCCTGAATCACCAAATTGCCCTCAGAGATGGCCTGCCCCTCTGCCAGGATACCGGGCTGTTGATCGTTTTCGCGGATCTCGGCCAGAATGTCCATATCGAGGGCGGGGTTCTGGAACAGATCATCTCTGAAGCCGCGGCAACAGCCTGGCAGAAGTTCCATCTCAGGGATTCCATTGCTCCCGATCCCCTGAGGAGAATGCACTGCGGCGAAGGCCATGACCATCCTGAGCCTGCCTCACATGATCCTTCCAAGCTGCCTGTGGTGCTGCACCTCGAACAGGTTCCGGGGGATAAGTTGACCCTGCATCTGGCCCTCAAAGGCGGTGGCGCGGAAAACTGCAGCGCCTTGAAAATGTTCCTTCCCTGCGCTGCGGCAGGCGAAATTGAGGAATTTGTGGTTCAGACAGTGGTCGAAGCCGGCGGCAAAGCATGTCCTCCTGTTTTCGTTGGCGTGGGCATTGGCGGGGATTTTGAAAGCTGCGCCATATTGGCCAAACGGGCTTTGATGAGCTCCGGGACTGGCTGCGTTGAGAACGAAGATATGGCTGGGCGCATCCTGAGCAGGATCAACCAGCGTGGTGGAGGCGTGATGGGATTCGCCGGTTCAACCACCGCCCTCAAGGTTTCCATACTGACCCGACCCTGCCACATCGCGTCCCTGCCTGTGGCTGTAAACATCGATTGCCATGCTCACCGGTTCACAAACAGGGTGATCTGATGTTTCGCGTGAACCTGGCCTTCGATCAATAGGCACTGATGATTATCCATAAACTTAACCTGCCGATCGATCCCGCGCGTTTGCATGGACTCAAGCCCGGCGGCAAAGTCCTGCTCAGCGGAGAGATATACACCGCCCGCGATCAGGCTCACGCCCGGCTGATCGATCTGCTCGCAAGGGGCGAAGCGCTTCCTTTCGACCTTGGCAACAGCGCTTTGTTCTATTGCGGTCCGGCCCCGGTTCCACCCGGCAGGATCAGCGGCGCCATCGGCCCCACAACCTCTTCACGGATGGACAGATACACCCTCGCCTTGCTGGAGCGGGGGCTAAAGATCATGATCGGCAAAGGCGAACGCTCAGCCAAGATCGAAACTGCCATCAGAGATCATGGTGCCCTCTATCTGATCTGTGTGGGAGGCATCTCCGCTTTACTGGCCCGGTGTGTGGTTTCACGTGAAACATTCCTCTGGCCGGAACTGGGAGCCGAAGCCGTCCATCGGCTGGTGGTGCGGGATCTGCCCTGTTACGTGGCCATTGTCTGACCCGCGAACTGAGTCCGTGTGAATCAGGGCTCGGCAACGCTCCGATTTACTTGAGTTCCAAAACGCCCCTTAGCGTCTCTTCGATGTTTCGCGGCAGCAATTGTCTGTACACCAGCACATTGATGCCCATGGACCTGGCCCGGCGCAGAATTTGAGGCGCCTGACGCAAACCATTTTCGACGTCCGGATCGGCGATCACCAGATGGCAGCGCGGGCGCAGGCCAAAATCCCGCCCCAGCGAATCGAGTTTGTAGAGAAATTCGTTCATGTCGTTGAGATTGGCGGAAGCCTTGAGTTCCATTATGTGAAGCTGGTTTTCGTGCATGAACGCGCAATCCAATTCATTCTGCACCCCGTCTTTTTCGATCGCCACCCCGTGATAGGCTGCACTGATCAACCTTCCCACCCAGTGGGCCATGTATTCCTCGAACCAGGCTCCCTTGATGAAGGACAGCCAGCCCGGGTGGAGCACCTCATGCGGGGATATACCCAAAGCCCTGCTGAATCTGGAACTCAGTTGGGTCATGTTCATTTCTTCGTTGGCGCTCTTGGGTTCGGCCCCCAGGCGGTTCAAACGGCTCATGAAATGCGAATTGGAGTTTTGGGTGATGATGTTGAACATGGCCTCCAGCTGGTTCATGTCCCTCAGTTGCTGGGATTTCAGGAGCACCTGCACTCCGTGCGCCTGGAGACAGTCATCCAGACCCAGCCTGTAAGTCACCCCCAGCTGGTTTTCCACGTGGCTGGGCCAAAGTTGTTGAAAGCTGTTTTTCCCGGGAGGCAGATAGAGGATATGGGCATCATTGCTCTTGTGGAAGTGGTCGAAGGTGGCCAGGGCCAGGATTCTGGAGCCACCGGTCAGATTCACCCAGTATTCAACCCCGGCGCTGCCAAGCTGGGATTTTAAGCCCCGGTCGATATCCTCAAGGCTGAATTCATCAACTTCCAGGATCACCGGGTCCTCGATCTGGCAGACGGCGCACACCCGCCGCACCTGATCGCGCTCCCCTCCGCTCTTGGGGCAGATGAAAACATATTGGTCCACATTTTCCAAGGTCTTGATCAACAAGAGATTGGGAATCACCAGTTCCCCCAGCAACGATACCAAATATCGTGACATTTTTCACCTCAATTCATCTTTGCCGCCAATATCCCCGGGGCGGTTCTGTTGGTCAACATAATTTTTCTGGGTCAGGCGACAACCTGAGCAAAAATCCACCCTTGGCTTACAAGTTCATCAGGGTGTGACTGCCGCTGCGGCAGAGGCCATGAACTTCTCCCATGGATAACGGAAATTCTTGCCCTGGCCCTTGCTTTGGTCATTCATGTAGCCGTGCTTTCCATCCATTCCAACCACCACTATGGCGTGTCGCGTGTCCTCCGTGGTGTCCATTTCGCCTTTGCCCTCCTGCAACCATTTCCGTATAGAGTATCAAGTTAAATTGCAAATAGTTTCACTTTCGCTGCAAATCGCCGTTTGCGGTGAGACCCCAGTATCACCCTCTATACAAATCCAGTATCACGGTTTTTGTAAATCCAGGATCAAGGTTTTTTTAAATTCGAGAATTCCTGTTACGAGATTTAACCAGATGGAATCAATCCATTTGCATGGCACTATCAGGATGTTATGACGATCCCCCCTACCACTTGATCAGCCGCTTCTTGCTAATAACTGGAACTGAGGCGAAAGTTGTTGACAAACACATCGGTTTCTTATACTCGTTTCCTCGACCTTTGCGTGCGTCATGCTGTGTTTACAAGCTTGAGGTACGGGCTGTAAGTATCAATATGGATGTACTAATTTACGAGATAGAGCGAGAAGGGAAATGAAATTCGAAGACTTCAAGAGCGGTGTGTACCGTGCGCAGTATCAGTATCAGAGTTTCCTGCCCAGTAAGGTGGATCAGGAATGGATCTGGGAAGATCCCCGCATCAACGTTTTGCTGGAAAAAGCCACCCAAGCCTTGGGTGAGTTGAACGCGTTTTCCAGAATCGTGCCCAATGTGGACATGTTCATTCAGATGCACATCATCAAGGAAGCGAATACTTCCAGCCGGATCGAAGGAACAAAAACCAACATCGATGACGTAATCCTGAGAGAGGAAGCCGTACTGCCTGAGAAACGGGATGACAGGCGCGAGGTACAAAACTACGTTCGTGCCATGAACGAAGCTATCCGGCAGTTGGAAAACCTGCCCCTGTCTTTACGGCTGATCCGGTTAACACATTCCATCCTCATGGATAACGTACGCGGAAAACACAAGTCACCCGGAGAATTCCGCAGCAGCCAAAACTGGATCGGGGGATCGTCAATAGCCGACGCAGCCTATATTCCACCCCATATTGATGACATACCCGCATTGCTGGACGATTTTGAGAATTTTCTGCATAACGACCGGATATTGGTTCCTCATCTGATCAGGTGCGCGATCGCCCATTACCAGTTTGAGACAATCCATCCCTTTTTGGACGGGAACGGACGTATCGGCAGGCTGTTGATCACCCTCTACCTCGTGAGCAACGGACTCCTTCTCAGGCCCACTTTATACCTGTCCGACTTCTTTGAAAAGCACCGTGGGCAGTATTATGACGGGCTGACAAAGGTAAGAGAGTCGAACGATATCGGCCATTGGGTGAGGTTCTTTTTGACGGCTGCTGTAGACACTGCCAATAATGGGAAACTAACCTTCGAGAAGATCTTGACCCTGCATCGCGATGTAGATAGTAAGCTGGTCAAGCTGGGCCGCAGGGCTGACAAGGCCAGGAAACTGCTCATGCACCTTTATCAATCCCCGATCGTAACTGTCAAAGAAGTGGAAGAACTTCTGGGGCTAAACTATGTCCCGGCCAACGGCCTTATTAAAACTCTGGTTGATGCCGGAATTCTGCACGAAACTACCAGTTACGCGCGGAATCGGATCTTTGTGTTTCAGCAGTATATTGATACTTTCACTACATAGCATATCTCAGTTTATCGTTTTCCGGCGGGAAAGTATAATATGGAATTCTATATTATATTTTCAGTAGCCCAATGTATAATATGGACAGCATTTGTTGGTGAGTCGGTTTTGAAAAGACCGTGTTCGAATATCTGATTACGCTGCTTAATTCTCAGTATCAAATCGGTCCATCTCCTTTTCCAGCGGCTCAGGACCTTCAACTCTTTTGATGCCAGGCATCCAACTTATCTTGCTGTCTCTGTTGTTTCTGCAATTCAGCACAATAGGAGATCAATTCCTTGAGAATGCCACGGACCACGTTGACACCGTCTAAAGCCAGCCCTATTCATCTCACAATCCTATAAACAGTTACGACCAGTGTGACAAGTGAAACCGATTTGAAGGCTTGGGTGAGAACTTATGGCCCTGTACCATTTCCGCCCCCGATGCCTCCAGTACGGATTTTCTGCTTGACAGTTCTGCCGGAAGCCAATTTTGAAAGCCTCAAAACAATAACAGAATTATATCTAAGTGCTTTGCCGCTGATCAACTTCGGATCTGATATACCCGAGTGGCAAACACCCGGAGCATTAGTCATAAGGATGGATCATGAATAATTTGACCGGGCTCAGCGCAGCCGAGGTGATCAAACGCCGGGCTGTACACGGACTTAATGTGCTGCCGGAAAGCCGCTTCAGCCTGCTGAAGCTGATCTGGCGCCAGTTGAAGGGAATTTTCAACCTCCTGCTGTTGGCCGCGGCGGTGGTCACCTTCATTCTGGGAGAGCCGATCGACGCCTCTTTCATCATCTTTTTCATCGTTTTGGGCACCGCCCTGAATGTTTTTCAGGAATACAAGGCCAATGCGGCGGCGGCCAGCCTTAAAAGCTATCTGGTGAAGAGGGTAACCGTCATCAGGGAGGGCCGGGACCAGGAGTTGGACACCGCGGAGCTGGTGCCGGGCGACATCATCAAACTCAAGCCCGGAGACATTGTTCCCGCCGACGCCGTGATCCGCCAAACCCGTGAGCTGATGGCGGACGAAACCACCTTCACCGGCGAGAGTATTCCCGTGTCCAAACAAGCCGCGGAACCCGGCCAAACCCCCTCGGAACAGAATACCCTGCTGCAGGGGGTGGTGATCGTGCGGGGCAACGCCCTGGCGGAAATCAGCGCCACCGGAACCTCCACCCGCCTGGCCTCGATCTCTGCCACGGCCTCCTCCGTTCAGCAGGAAAGCGAACTTACCAAGGGTATCGACCGCATCAGCAAGTTCATTTTGCGCGTTACCCTCATCACCCTGGTCTGCATCGTGCTGGCCAATCTGCTGATCAACCGCGGCAACACCGACTTCCCCACCCTGCTCATCTTCGCCATCGCGCTTGCTGTGTCCGTGATCCCGGAAGCCCTGCCACTGGTGCTCACCTTCTCGCTTTCGCGCGGGGCGTTGCACTTTGCCCAAAAGGGCGTGATCGTTAAGCGCCTCTCTTCCGTTCAGGACCTGGGCGGCGTAAACCTGCTCTGCACGGACAAAACCGGCACCATCACCGAGAACAGGCTTTTCCTGGTGGAGAGCCAACGCGCGCCTGGTTCCGGATTCGACCCTCTGCTGCTGGCCAGGTTGGCCGCTCACGACCTGGACAAGCAAAACCCCGAACCCTTCGACCGGGCTTTGGATGAAGCCCTGAGCGGGGAATTGAGGGATCAACTGGCTGGCTTCACAGTCTTGGAGGAGGAAGGTTTCGACCCCGCTCTGCGCAGCAATGGCGCCTTGGTCCAAACCCCCTCCGGGTCCCGCATCCACATTCGCCGGGGCAGCCCTGAATACTTTCTGGACAAGGGCCTGGCCGGCATGGACAGCCTCAACGCCTGGCTGCTGGCGGAAGAACGTTTGGGCCACCGCATCCTGGGGCTCAGCTACAGGGAGGAGGGCGAAGCCAAATTCGCCGGTTTTGTATCTTTCATCGACCGGCTCAAATCCACCACTCTGGAAACGGTGCAAGCCGCGCGGGAACTGCATGTGCAGATTACGATCATCACCGGCGACGCCCTGCTGGTGGCTGATGCCGTGGGCCGGGAGGCGGGATTGGTGACCAGCGCGGACGAGGTGGTGGAAGCTGGCGCCTTTCTGGCCCTGCCGGAGGACGAACAGAGGCAAAAGGCAGGCCAGATAAGGGTTTTTGCCCGCACCACCCCGGAGCAGAAACTGCAGCTGATCAAGCTGCTCAAACAGCAGTTCACGGTCGGATTTTTGGGCGAGGGGATCAACGACGCCCCGGCCCTCAAGGCCGCCCACGTTTCCTTGGTGGTGGATTCCGCTTCCGACGTGGCCCGCGAGACCTCCGACATCGTGCTGCTCAAAAACGACCTGCGCGTGATCATGGACGGCATCCGCTCCGGACGCGAAACCCATGCCAACACGCTCAAATACATCCGCGCCACCCTGGTCGCCAATTTCGGCCATTTCTACGCTGTGGCCATCGGCTCCATCTTCATCAATTTTCTGCCCATGCTGCCCAAGCAACTGCTGATGCTCAATCTGCTCTCTGACTTTCCCATGCTGGCGATAGCCTTCGACCGCGTGCCCAAAAACGAGGTGGCCTGGCCGCAGAAATACGATTTCCGCTCCCTCTACATCACCTTCCTCACCCTGGGCTTCGTGAGCACGGTTTTCGACCTCATCTGTTTCGGCCTCTTTTTCCGCCTGGCGCCCGGCGTGCTGCAAACCAACTGGTTCATTGCCAGCGTGACCATGGAACTGCTGTTGCTGTTTTCGATCCGCTCCATGCAGAACGTGGAAAAAGCAGGCTGGCCGGCGCCACTGATAATCGCGCTTTCAGGCATCGCCATACTGCTGGCGGTGGCTTTGCCGGCCTTACCCTGGACCGCGCGCTTCTTAGAGTTCCAAACCCCGCGCCCGGAGCATCTGGCCCTCATCCTGGGCCTGGCCCTGCTCTATCTGCTGGTGACGGAACTGGTCAAGCGTCCCCTGGCCAAATATCTGGGGGAAACCAACCGGACGGACTGACACAGGCGAAAAACACGTGGCGCAGGATGCCGATCCTGCGGAAGAGTTGTCGCAGCAGTGGAATGCTGCGCAACAGCCCAGCCTGAGCGAGGATGACGGCGCGCGACCAGGGCGCCGATTGGGCTGTCGAATTCCCGTTCGACAGAGGCAGCTCGGCTGCCTGGTAAGCGTCCTCCGGCCGCTGTGGCAAACGGATTTTGCCACCCCGATCCTGACATCACTCCTGAGCGTGGATGTCGGGCCAAAGTCCGGCTCATGCCCAGGCGATGGCTGGATCCGCCCATAACCCGGGCGTGGCTTGGGGATAAGCGGAGCATTGAGGGGCGGGAAGGGGATCAACAGACCAAGAGGGTAAATTCACAAATTCACAAACCCGGCAAAAACCTTGTGAATCCATTTTTTCCTTTACTGATCAGCATTACAGGCTATGGATTCACAAAAAACAGCTACTCCACT
>JAGOIS010000038.1:7002-10177 GCA_017995495.1 Candidatus Cloacimonadota bacterium | reverse complement strand
TCATCCCCGCACCGGATAAATCCGGCGGTCCGACCGGTTAAAACCGGTGTTCCGTACTGCTTCGGGCCTGCGTTCCCAATGTTCGCGCCAGCCCTTTCCCCATTTTCCTTTTGCTCTCTGTCCCTCTGTGTCTCTGTTTTTCGATCCCTTTTCTTTTTATCCGCTTCCCGCAGCCTGATCTGCTCGCTGTCGTTCAGATAGAAGTCCAGATCCATCTGGAAGTCGTCGGGTGCGAAGATCACGTCGTCATCCCAGCTGAGGAAACAGGCGCGGCAGAGGTCCGGTGTGTTGTCGGCCTGGAAGCCGCTTTTGGCCTCGATCTCGGCTTTCAGCAAATTCCAGATCATCAGGTATTCCGCTTTGTCGGTAACGGGCCGGCTGAAGGGGATCATCAGCTTCAATCCGTCCACGGGGCTGCGGAACAGCCAGCGGAACCAGGGCGCGGCGCCCATCAGCTTTTGTTTGGCCGGGATGATCTCGCCCACGTGGTCGAAGTCGAAAACGATGCCGTTCACCTGGCGCACGTTCTCTTCGCTGCGGCTGCCTTCCAACACGCCATAGACGAAGTAGGGCAGGCGCAGCTTCATTTCCTTTTGCAGGATGGGGTTTTTCTCTTTACGGATGGCCTCGATCGGCTTGCGCCACTGGCCGTTTTGCAGCATCGCCATCAGATTGACGGCGGGCATGGTCTCGATCGCTTCCGGACGGGTGATGGATTTGCCGAAAGTGATGAGGTTCAGGGGATTGATTTGTGTTTGTTCCATGGTGAGGATCTCCAATTTTCTTATTTTGGAGGGGCCCCTCTATAAACGTGCGTATGAGAAAAACGGGGAGGTGCAAGTAAATTCTCCGCAGAGGCGGGGAGCCACAGAAAAGTGAGCTGGAAGCAGAGATCGGGTGCATTTACATCTTTCTCTTGCGTACCCCTGTTTTTCTCATACGCACGTTTATAGAGGGACATATTTCAATGATGCCAAAAACCTCGCCAACCCCCCGAATGATCGCCGCACTGCAGGCGGGGAACTACCGGGAGGCAATATAGAGTGGAAAAACAGGATAATGGAACGCGGATGACGCTGATCATTATGATTTACGCGGATCGTACATTTGACTGAAATCCGTCGAATCCGTTTAATCAGTTGAATCCGTAGGAAATTAATTAGTGTAATTAGTGGACATATCAAGGAGGAACAAATGAAAGCAAAATTCAAGAACATGCTGCTGGGCTACACCGGCACCTGCGACGGCCTGGTGTACTACTTCAACCGCCGCCTGAACCGGGTGATCGTGCGCCTGCACGTGAAACCGCGCTCCAACGAGAACAACCGCCGCTTCGGGCGCATCGCCACCAACCTCAAACGCCTCAACCTTTCCGACGGCTACCGACGGGACCTGAAGATCTATGTCAGCCTCTTCAACGGCAGCATGGCCAACGAAGACTTCATCCTGCAAAGCTGGTACAACGCCTTTTCCAAGCTGATGTGGAACCTGGTGAAACTCTACCCCGGACTGGACCTGGAATTCGTTACCCGCGCCCAGATTGAAGCCGGCGACCTGCCTTGCCGGTCTGTTAAACGCGCCGTGGAAGCGGGGCTGTTGCCTTCCGTGAACGGAGCTGAGCTGCTGGACAGGCTGATGTGAGCGGGTTTTCAACACAGAGAAAAGCAGAGGCAGGCAGAGAAAAGCAGAGGGGATTTTGAAAACAGAGGGACAGAGGGACAGAGTTATGTACCATAAGCTTCAGCTTGTTGGGTGCCCGAGATTCATCTCGAGGCACAAAAGAACATAAAAACAGAGGGACAGAGGGACAGAGAGGGATTTTAACACAGAGGCGCAGAGACACAGAGACGGGGAGACACGGAGAAAGAGAGAAAGAGAGAAAAGGGTTGTACCATAAGCTTCAGCTTGTTGGGTGCCCGAGATTCATCTCGAGGCACAGGAAAAAGATAAAACAGAGGGACAGAGGGACAGAGAGGAGTATGCGTGATGGCGGGGTGGCGTGATGGCGTGATGGCGGATGGCGCATGATTCCAATCATGCGGAATCGGAAACTGTTTCGCAGGATCGGAATGCTGCGCTACGCCTTCAGCCGCGCTGTCATTCCGGGGCGGAGGATGTTTAAATCCGTAAATCCGTGCAATCCGTGAATCCGTATGAAAATGCGAGTACCTAGCCGGAACATTGCCCCGCCTGCTGGGCCGGAACATCACCCTGCCTGCCCGGCCGCGGACTTTTTCATTGACAGAAGGCAGGCGTGGAAAGAAGAGGATACCAGTGTGGAAGCGCCGTAAGCGCTTCGCACGGCTACAAACACCAGGGAAGGCCACAATGCCAAAAAGCAAAACCCAGATAAGGCGCAGGATCGTTCAGACAGCCAGTTTGGCGCTGGCGCTGGGGTTTCTCGCGCTGGTGGTTTGGGGTGGAAAACACAGCATCCATGAGGCCTGCCCCTACGCGCTGGTCTGTTTCGGGCTCAGCGGGGGAACCTTTTTACGGCTGGGCGGCTGGGCGATGGCGGGGGCCATCGTTTTCGGCTTTGCCGTGCTGGTTTACACCATGTTTCAGGGACGCCAGTTCTGCGCCTGGCTGTGTCCGCTGGGAACAGCGCAGGAACTGCTGTATTCCCTGCGGGGAAAACGCCACCGGATGAAGCACAGAACCCCTTTTTACGCGGAACGCCGGCTGGCCTGGCTGAAATATCCGATCCTGCTGGTGACCGCGGCCCTCACGCTGCTGGGCCTGAATTATCTCTTCATCCGGCTCTGTCCCTTTTACTCGCTTTCCCTGCTGCCGAAGCTGATCGCCCCGGGCCTGGCCGTTTTGGGCGCGGTGCTTCTGAGATCCCTCTTCGGAGAGCGGGAATGGTGCCGCTTTCTCTGTCCCTACGCCGCTTTGATGAATGTTTTCCAGTGGCTGGGGGAAGCGGTGGGGATCCGGCGCAAAAAGATCAGGAGAAACCTGGAACGCTGCACCGACTGCGGTTTGTGCTCGCTGAACTGCCCCATGAACATCAACATCGCCGAACAGGAATACGTGCAGGACCGCAATTGCATCCACTGCGGCATCTGCGCCGAGAGCTGCCCCAAACCCGGCACCTGCTGCGAGGAGCGCGAATGAAAAACATTGCCGTGATCATCATCACCAGCCTGCTTGTGGCCGTGATCGCCCTGCAGAT
>JAGOIS010000038.1:0-6902 GCA_017995495.1 Candidatus Cloacimonadota bacterium | reverse complement strand
TGCATCCACTGCGGCATCTGCGCCGAGAGCTGCCCCAAACCCGGCACCTGCTGCGAGGAGCGCGAATGAAAAACATTGCCGTGATCATCATCACCAGCCTGCTTGTGGCCGTGATCGCCCTGCAGATTCTGGCGGCGCTGAACATCTTTCCCCGGCTGGAACGGGTTGAAGTGTGCCCCGTGGACGCCATTTCCATGCGGAACGGAAAAGCCGCGATCGACCCCACCAAATGCATCGGCTGCCGGCGCTGCGTGGCTGGGATCAGTGTATACCAGCCTGCAGCCGTGCCAACCAGCCCCCGGGTGGGAACAGTAGCTGTTGCGGCGGATACCCTGAAAGCGGGAAAACATACTTTAGCCCCGGCCCAACCAACCGCCGTCAAAAAAACGGAGCCGGCCCGGCAGGATAAAAACCAGGTTGCGACACCCCCCCCCTCCAGCCTCAGCCGTGGCCAGCCCGGCAAAACACAGCGTGAACGCCGCCAAATGCATCGGCTGCGGGCTGTGCGCCATCTATTGCCCCACCGGCGCCATCACGATGGTGGCCGACAAGGCGGTGATCGACCCCGCCAAATGCATCAACTGCGGCCTCTGCGTTATTGGCAACAACGCGGAATTCAGCGGCTGCCCGGTGAAAGCAATCTCCGGCCCCTGAGAGCCCGAAAACCGGCCAAGCTTTGCGGAAAAGCAGCTTCGGGCCGAATCCTCAATATTGCGGTTGACCAAAAGCGGGGCGAAAATAAAATGAGAAAAAACAAAATACAGACATGGAGGAAACCATGAGAAAGACCGTTGTGGTATGCGCCAAACGGACTCCCATCGGCAATTTCGGAGGAGCTTTCAAAGATGTATCGGCAGTGGAACTGGGCGTTACGGTTCTCAAGGCCATCTTGGCTGAAACCGGCCTGGCCGGGCAACAGATCGACGAAGTCATCCTCGGCAACGTTTGCGGCGCCGGACATGGGCAAAACATCGCCCGCCAGGTGGCGGTAAGAAGCGGAGTGCCAGTCGATGTTCCAGCCTACACCGTGAACAAGGTTTGCGGCTCGGGCATGAAAAGCGTGGCCCTGGGCGCCCTGATGATCGCCAGCGGCGAAGCGGAGATCGTGGTGGCCGGCGGCACGGAAAACATGAGCCAGATCCCCTACATATCCATGGATACGCGCTGGGGCGCCAAAATGGGCGACAAATCCCTCACGGACCTGATGATCCGCGACGGCCTGAGCGACATTTTCAACGATTACCACATGGGCGTAACGGCGGAAAACCTGGCGGAAAAATTCCAGATCAGCCGCGAGGAGCAAGACCTGTTTGCCACCGCCAGCCAGAACAAAGCGGAAAACGCCATCGGCAGCGGACGTTTCCGCGATGAGATCGTGCCCATCATCATTCCCCAAAGAAAGGGCGACCCACTGTTGATCGACACTGACGAGTTTCCCCGCAAGGGTGTGGCCGTTGAGGCCCTGGCCAAGCTGCGCCCCGCTTTCAAAAGCGACGGCAGCGTTACCGCCGCCAACTCTTCCGGGATCAACGACGGAGCCGCCCTGCTGCTGCTGATGAGCGAAGAGAAAGCCCTGGAGCTGGGCTTGCCGGTCCTCGCCAGCCTGGTTGGCTCTTCCTCCGGGGGCGTGGACCCCGCCATCATGGGCTATGGCCCGGTTCCGGCGATAAAGAAACTGCTGGCCAAAACCGGCTGGAAGCTGGAAGATATCGAGCTCGCGGAACTTAATGAAGCGTTCGCCGCGCAGTCGCTGGCCGTGTTCAAGGGCCTGGAGCAGGAAGGTGTGGGCAGGCTGGACCTGGCGAAAGTGAACGTAAACGGCGGCGCCATTGCGCTGGGGCACCCCATCGGGGCCAGCGGCGCCCGCATCATCGTTAGCCTGCTGCACGAACTGCGCAGGCGCGATCTGAACAAAGGCCTGGCCGCGCTTTGCATCGGCGGCGGCATGGGCATAGCCTCGTTGTGGGAAAGGAGAAACTAAGATGGCCGACAAACTTAAACTGGATAAAAGCCTTGCTCTCTATGCCGAGGCCCAAACCCTGGTGCCCGGCGGCGTGGCTGGCATTCGCCGGCCCTACAACTTCGTGGAGGGAGAATACCCCATCTTCTTCGACGAGGGCAAAGGGGGACGCATCAGAGACGTTGATGGAAACGAATACATAGATTATCTTTGCGCCTACGGACCCATCATCATCGGCTACCGCGAACAGGAGATCGACGACGCGGTGATCCAGCAGATCAGAGACAAAGGCTTCTGCTTTTCGCTAACCCAGGCCATGCAAAACGAACTGGTTCTCAAGCTGCAGGAACTAATTCCCTGCTGCGAAATGGCCGCGATCGTGAAGACCGGCAGCGACGCCACCACCATTGCCATCCGCGTGGCGAGGGCTTATACGGGTAAACTGAAGATCGCGCGCTGCGGTTATCACGGCTGGCACGACTGGTGCGTGGAGGTGAAAGGTGGCATACCGGAGAAATTCTACGAAGATATCCTCGAGTTTCACTACAACGATCTCGACCAGTTGGAAGACATCCTGAAAGCCAATGCCAACGACATGGCGGCGATCATTGTGACCCCCGTGGGGCATCCTCTTGCCGCTGAAGTGCAGATGCCAGCGCCCGGCTACTTGGAAGGAGTGCGCAAACTCGCCGACAAGTATGGCTGCGTCCTAATCTTTGACGAGATCCGCAGTGGCTTCAGATGTTCGCTGGGTGGCGCCCAAAAGTACTTTGGGGTTACTCCGGACCTCTCCACCTTCGGCAAAGCCATGGCCAACGGCTACGCGATCGCAGCCCTGGTCGGAAAGAGGGAGGTCATGCAAGTCTTGACCAAGGACGTCTTTCTCTCCTCGACCTATTTCCCCAATTCCGACGCCCAAGTAGCCGCTCTGAAAACCATCGAGATCCTTCAGCGCGACAAGGTGCTGGACGTGGTGGCCGCCAAAGGCAGGAAATTCGGCGAAGAGGTGGAAAAAGTGGTGGCGGAATCTGGTATCCCGGCGCGTTTTTCCGGTTCGCCCTGGATGCCTTTTGTAACCTTCCCCAAGGACGATACTGGCCTCTACAAGAAACTGCGCGCGGAGTTCTACACCCAGCTCATCCGCCGAGGCGTTTTCCTGCAGCCCTATCACCACGGATACATCTGCTACCGCCACACCGATGAGGATCTGGCTTACACCGTTCAAGCCATCAAAGATTCACTGGCTGAGCTGAAAAGCCTGGCCTAAGACTGTAAACGACCCGCCGTCCGGGGTTGGCTCCTGCCGGCCCCGGAGGCAAATTTCCTCCGAGGACCAATGGCAAAGTACATTTTTGTGATGGGCGGCGTGCTTTCTTCCCTGGGCAAAGGGATCGCCACCGCGTCCATAGGTTTGTTGCTTAAATCGATGGGCTACCGGGTGGTGACCCAGAAATTCGATCCCTATCTCAATGTGGACCCGGGCACCATGAGCCCCTTCCAGCACGGAGAGGTCTTTGTCACCGACGACGGGGCCGAGACCGACCTCGACCTCGGACACTATGAACGCTTTGTGGATGAGGCTCTCACCCGCCGCTCCAGCTGTTCCGCCGGCCAGATCTACGAAAGCGTGATCCAAAACGAGCGCCAGGGCGTGTATATGGGCAAAACCGTGCAGGTGATACCACACGTGACGGATGAGATCAAACGCCGGATCAGGGAGCTGGACGCGGATTACGACATCATCATCACGGAAATCGGCGGCACCATCGGCGATATCGAAAGCCTGCCCTTTTTGGAAGCGGTGCGCCAAATGCGGCTTGACCTTGGCATCCAAAACACCCTCTATGTGATGCTCACCTACATCCCTTACATCCATGCCGCGGGCGAGCTCAAGACCAAGCCCTCGCAACACAGCGCCTACAAGCTCCGCGAGATAGGTATCCAGCCGGAGATCCTGCTCTGCCGCTCCGAAAAACCCTTCGAGAGCGAGATCTATGACAAGATCGCCCTCTTCACCAACGTGCCCCGCGCCAACGTGATCAACGCCATCGACGTCAAAAGCGTCTATGAATGCCCGATCACCTTCAAAAACGCCAACCTGCACAAGATCATCTGCCGCCACTTTGGCTTGGAATGCAAGCCTCTGCGCCTTGGATCCTGGAACAAGTTTCTCCAGAACAGCACTGCCAGCGAAGACAAGGTGACCATTGCCATCTGCGGAAAATACGTGAGGCACCAGGATGCCTACAAAAGCGTGGAGGAAGCTCTCTATCACGCCGCCGCTGCCCACAGGATGAAGCTGCAGATCAAGTGGGTGGATTCGGAGCAGACATTCCGTCCCCCCGCCCTGACCAGGGTTCTCAAGGATGTGGACGGGATCCTCATCCCGGGTGGTTTTGGCGTCCGCGGGATCGAGGGCAAGATCGCCATAGCCGAATATGCCCGGACCCACAACATCCCGTTTCTGGGCATTTGCCTTGGTATGCAGGTGGCGGTGATAGAATTCGCCCGCCACGCCTGCCACCTCAAGGACGCCAACAGTACGGAGTTCGACCCCGCCACCCCGCATCCCGTGATCCACTTGATGGAAGGCCAGCTTTACCAGAAAATTGTGGGCGGAACAATGCGCCTGGGCTCCTACCCTTGCAAGCTAGAGCCAGGCACTCTGGCCCGCAGGACCTACGGCAGCGCCTTGATCGCCGAAAGACACCGCCACCGCTTTGAATTCCACAACGCTTATCGGGATAAGCTGACCGCCAAAGGGCTGTGCCTGAGCGGTTTTTCGCCCGACGGTCTGTTGGTGGAGATAGTGGAACTGCCCTCCCATCCCTTCTACCTCGGGGTCCAGTTCCATCCCGAGTTTAAATCCCGCCCCCGGAAATCCCATCCCCTGTTCAAGGCCTTTTTCAGTGCCGCTCACATCTATAATTATGGTAAAGCCAACTGAGCATTTTTCAAAGCCTTTCGGCTCTCCTGTGTAAAATATTCCACAAACCCGGAGATATTTAACTGATTATCCCTTGACCTCTTTCGGCTGATCACAAGACTGACAGCGTCAAATAACGGAATTCTTCTGAATACACGAAGAGGTTGATTTATCATGCGCATGCTGTCGAACCCGGGCTTCCGGAAAAGAGGAGCCAAAACGCTTGGCGTAGCGCTTCTCCTGGCTCTGTTGACCCTGTCGGCAGGCTGTGGAAGCAAAGAACTTGTTTCGACAGCTCCAAAACTCGCCACCCCGCCGGCCAAAACCACCCCGGCCAAAAAGCTCTTCAAACTCCGCTACCGGATGAAGTGGCTGCATCAGGCCCAGTTTGCCGGAGCTTTGGTGGCCAAAGAAAAAGGATTTTATGCCCAGCGCGGCCTCGACGTGGAAATCCTTTCCGGCGGCGGGGACAATCCACCCTATCCATCCCTCATCGAAGGTTCGGCCGACATCTCGAACCTCAATCTCATCACCGCTTTGAAATACCATGTTACAGACCATCAGTTAGTTTGCCTGGCCCAAATTTCCCAGAAGAGCTCCACTGTGCTGGTCGGAAAAAAAACCTCGGGGATCAAAACCATTAAAGACCTTGAGGGCAAAAAGATCGGCGTTTGGCGCGACGGGGGGGGGCGATCACGTTCGTTTCTTTCTGGAAAGCCTGGGCATGAACATCCGCGCGATCCCGATCGACTGGTCGGTGAACCTCTTGCTCAATGACGCCATAGACATGATGAATGCCATGGTGTACAATGAATACAACCGTATCCTCATGTCCGGCTTAAGGGAGGAGGACCTGGTGGTCTTCGATCTTGCCGATTATGGATTCGACCTTGCCGAGGATGGTTTGTACGCCACCAAAGAGTTCTATGAGCGCCATAAACAGCAATGCCACGATTTTGCCGCGGCAACCCTCGAAGGCTGGATCTACGCCCAAAGCCACAAGGGGGAAACCCTGGACGTCGTGATGCGCTACCTGCGTGAAAACCACCTGCCCGCCAATCGCGAACACCAGGCTTGGATGCTTGACCATATGATCTCCAAGATCATGGAAGATCCGAATCGGGTGGGTCAGCTCGAGCTTCATGATTTTGATCTCGCCCAAAAGATTTTGATGGACCGGGGTCTGCTTGCCAATCCGGTCGGTTATAAGTCCTTCTTCCCTCATGAAAACTAGGAAAAAACCTAAAAGCATAGCCCGGCAGCTCATCTCCTTCATGTTCATCTTCATGCTGCTGCTGTTTCTGCTGGTGATACTGGTGGTGAGGCAACTGCTGTTCAATGTGATGCGCAGCTCAGAGGAAATGAGGATAGGAAACCTTACGGAGGCCAATGTCCAGATCATTGACAAACAGCTCTCCGACATCATGACCCTGGCCAAAAATATCCAGTCAGTCATTAATGATGGCATTTACAATCCGGATGAGGTTGAGCACCATATTCACCATCTGCTGATAGACAATCCCCAACTGGTGTCGGTGTGCCTGGCTTACGATTCCCCCTCGCGAGCACAAACACGAACATTCAAGCTCGATGAGCTTATGATCCAGAGCAGCCCCGCTGGAGATGACGATTACCTTTACAAAGACTGGTACCAGATCCCCTGGCTGGCCCAAAATCAGTATTGGAGCGATCCTTGGTTTGACGCGAATGGATCCGGACAAATAGTCTGTTCCTATTCCCTCCCCCTCACATCCAAGGGGGTTCGGCAGGGCATCATCCGGCTGGATACGCCGATGGAAAGCCTTCGCCGGATTGTGATGCCCCTCCGGGTGAGGAAAACCGGTTTCGCTTATCTGGTCTCATCCAACGGCATGATCGTGGCCCATCCCAGCGATTCCCTGGCCATGAACTACACCATTTTCGATCTGGCCACCAGATACCAGCGGGAAGATCTGTATGAGATAGGGCGGAAAGTGGTGGGCGGCCAGACCGGCTTTGAAAGGGTGAGGATCCATC
>JAGOIS010000037.1 GCA_017995495.1 Candidatus Cloacimonadota bacterium | reverse complement strand
TCATCCTCTTCCGTATAGGCGGGATAGCTGTAGCCGTTGCTCATCCAGCCGATGTCATCGCCTTTTTGTTCCTGCCAGTGCCGCATGATATGGATGGAACGCTGGCAAACGCTGATCTTGCCGAAATCGCTGTGGGTGGCCCGCACGCCGCCGATGGCTTTTTTGTTGTTGGCTTGCCCGGGCGCGCCATCGGATTCGATCACCAAAATCTTGTTTCCCTTCAAAGCGAGTTCCAGGGCGGCTGGCAGGCCCACCGAACCCGCGCCGATGACCACTAAGTCGT
Organism: Candidatus Cloacimonadota bacterium; assembly: GCA_017995495.1. GTDB lineage: Bacteria > Cloacimonadota > Cloacimonadia > Cloacimonadales > Cloacimonadaceae > Syntrophosphaera. The sequence goes on along the minus strand of JAGOIS010000037.1, from coordinate 9,966 downwards.
AATTCTTTTCCATCTCATTCTCCCCGGGGAAATTTACCCAGCGGCACTTCCACAAACACCGGCCGTTTGGTGTTGGGGACCACATTCTCCACCGGGATGCCCTCTTCCCGCAGCACACCCTTGATCAGGGTTTCGCAGGTTTTGGCGCCGCAGGGCCCCATGCCCGCTCTGGTGATGGCTTTGAGGTGATTGAGGCTGGTGATCCCGCCGCGGATAAGTTTACGCACCTCACCAACGCTGACCCTTTCGCAGAGACAGATCATGGCATCATCGGCCAGTTTTTCCGGGATCAGAGGCTTCGCCAAAGGCTGGCTGACCGAATCGGGCTGAATCTTGAAGGAGGCAACCTGTTTGGCGATCTCTTTGGGGACCCTGACCTTGATTAGCTGGGTGCGGCGGTCCTTCATATCCAGAACTGAGGTAACGGGATGGGTTCCGAGCGGTTCTCCGTCGATATCGACGAGTTCAACTTCGTCACCAACTTTTTTGGGGAAGTTGAAGACCTCATAGGGGATGGTCACAGTGGGTAATTCCGCGTCCTGACGGTAATCCACCAGGGTGGTCGCCAGGCCGGGGCAGATGAGCAGGCATTTGTTGCAGCCTACGCAACTGCCGGTGTAAATTGGCACGGCCAGCAGCCCGCCGTCCTCTGTGTGGATGGAATTGGTGGGGCAGACCGTGGTGCAGGGATTGCAGGGAATTTCCTGCAAACAGTGGATCACGGGGAAGACCCCGCTTTCCGGCAGCCCTGTCTGATAGCCTTTGATCGCTCCGGGATGGGATTTTAGCACCTCAGCCTTGGCATACCAATCCGGGGGGATGGGTCCAATTTCCCCATGCCCGCAGTCCTTGACGATGGTGAGCCCGGCGATCTTGCCGTTGAACATGGCCGAAGAGGCTTCCGCGATCTCCAGGGCGTCGCCGGCAGCATATACCGGGATGCCGGCTTCAAGCGCTTCCTGGGTGAATTCAGACAGCGAATCGAGGCCGACGGCGATCAGGATGGTGTCGCAGATAAAGCTCTTTTCCGTTCCTTTGATGGCTTGGAATTTGTGGTCCACCTTGGCAATGGTGACGCTCCGCACTGTTTCATCACCGTTGGCGCTGAGGATGGAATGGGAGGTGAAGATGGGCACTCCGAGGCGTTTGAGTTTGTCCGCGTGGACCTTGTAGCCTCCGCATTGGGGCATGGCCTCGGCCAGCCCGACCACTTCTATCCCGGCTTGCAGGGCGTGATAACCGGCGATGAGGCCAACGTTTCCTCCCCCGATGATGAAGAGGCGGTTGGTGGGGCGGATGAGGTCGCGGTTCACCAGAGTCTGAAAGGCTCCCGCGCCGTAGATACGGGCCAGATGGTTTCCGTTGAAGCGCAGGAATTTTTCCCTGGCACCGGCGGCGTTGAGGATTCTGGCTGGGGTGACGATCTTGTAGACCCCATCTTTGAGGATGCCGACATTTTTGTCGCTGAACACAAAGAGAGCGGTGCTGTTCAGCCAGACCTTCACGGAGGGGTGCTTCTTCACTTCGGCAGCCAGAAGCTTGCCGATGTCGTGTCCGCGCACGCCAGCGTTGCTGTCTTCCTCGCTGCCGAAGAATTTGTGGGTTTGAAGCACCAGCTTGCCGCCCAGGGCGTGTTTGTCGTCGATCAGCAGCGTGTCAATGCCATGTTTTCCCAGTTCGATGGCTGCCGCGAGACCCGAGGGGCCTCCGCCAATGATCAGGACTTCCACCTCAAGCTGCTCGATCGCCGGATGTTGCGAAATGGCCGAGCTTTCAGGCAATTCAGGCAATCCCTCAGCCGAGCGGACCTTCATGCCTGGGGTGACCACTGTCATGCACGATTTCACGGCCACGCCATCCGCTATCACGGTGCATTTGGCGCACTGGCCATTCGCGCAGAATATCCCCTGGGCGCTGCCATCCTTATGATGATGGCCAAAAACGCTGATCCCGTTCGCGATGAGGGCTGAGGAGATCATCTCACCTTTTTTGGCCGTTAGGGGGGATCCATTCCAAGTGAAGAGGACATCTTCACGCTCCTGCACCGGGAGGATCGGATGCCTGTCTATGCGATTATTCTCCATTGAGGGAAAAACTCCTGGAAAGTGATTTTTCCAGCTCAAAAAGTTCAGGAGGCCGTTCATGTCAAGCAAAAGCTTGCATTTGGGTATTGGTTTAGCGCGGTAGTTTATGGTGGAAAAGTAATAGGCTCACCGTCAATCAAAGCGGGTCAGCCAGGCGGAGTTACCCATGGGATCAGGTCAGAATTCGGCGCGGGATGATATTGTGCCAGCTTGATTCACGGATGCAATTACAAAAAAAGGAGCGGCCGTTGTTGGCCGCCCCTTGAGGAATTAATTCGCAGATTTGCCAGACCGTTTGTCCGGCGCATCAAGCGGGTTTATTTCACAAGCATGAGCTTGCGGGATTGGTTGAACGAAGGTGTGGCAAGCTTGTAGAAGTAGATACCGCTTCCGCAGGCTTTGCCAGCGCTGTCCTTTCCGTCCCAGATGAGGTTGTGAATACCTTCAGTGACATTGTAGGTCCGCACGGCTTTACCAGCCACGTTGTAGATGGTCATGGAGCCGGTTTCGCCTGCTTTGACGCTGACTTCGATATTGGCGCTCGCCTTGAACGGGTTGGGATAGGCATTCTTCATCGACGTGATCTCAGGCAGCACAGGCGGCACGTTGCCAGTGACGGTAACGCTGACCGGGCCGTGGAAATTGCTACCCTGGTAATCCACCGCTTCCAGCCAGTAGTAATATGTGGCGCCGATCTCGACGCTATTGTCGATGACGCTGTAGGTGTGGGTGGTGCTGGTGTTGGTGGCCGGGATCAGGACCGGGGTGATGCCGATCGAGCCGCTCTGGTCCGCGCTGGTGTTGCGATAGACTCGGTAGCCGTTCATGTGGTTTTCTGACTGGCTTACCCAATTCAGTTCTACATTGTTGACGGCGTTAACCGTGGCGGTGAAGCTGCTCAGTTCGACGGGGGTCTCTGCAAAGCAGCTGCCGAACACGAAGTCGTCGATCATCAGAATGAAGGCATCGTAGGACACACAGTGTATGGCAATGTAGACTGTGGTTTCCTCGATGGTGGACGGGAGAGCGTACTCATACAGGGTCCAGGGGACCGGAACCTGAGCGTATTCTGTTTCGCTTCCCAGCAGGTAGGTCCAGTTTCCAGAAGTTGGATCGTTACCTTCGGTTGAGTAAGCTATCATCATGCGCTCAAGCCCGTATTGCGAGGTGATGGACTTGGCAAGCATGCTGAACCTTGCCTCTCCGGTGTATGACAGGGGAGGTGATACCAGCCAGTCATCGTTGGGAAAGTCGGTGGCTGCGAAACAAGCCGCGTACTTTTCGCCGGAATAGGGGTAATAAGCCTCGGGGAGAGCCGGTGTGGCCATGGAGGGGTTGAAGGCGATGAAGGAACCGATGTAGCCCTGGTTGGGGAAGGTGGTGTTTGAGATGTAGTAGGTATCACTTCCATCAAGGTCCACCTGGGTCCAGGGGGTCAGATCGAGGGTGAAATCCGCATATCCTTCAAAGTTATCCTCAAAGGTGGTGAGCATGGCGTAACCGCGCAGCCCGATCTCATATGAGTTCTTGGGCTGCTCTTTCACCCGGTTGTTTTCCTGAGCAATGCTCTTGACCGATACAGCTTCTCCATTGGCGCTCTTTGATACCGCGGCAACCACGGTTTCTGCGGGAACTTCAACCAGCGCGATCTTCCTGGCTATATCATCAACCAGGGTCATGGTGGCAGTCTTCTCCCCACAGGGGGTGCTCGGATTGAACTTCACCGTCCAATAGGCCGATGCGTCCGAGCCCAGGGTGATGGGATAGACATTGGTATCGTCGATGATGCTGAAGTCGGTCGCAGGTTCGATAACAGGCGGGGCCGCAATGGTGAGAGTTCCGAAGCCAACATTGGTGGCGGCGAAGGTATGAGGCGTGCAGGTGTCTCCACCAGCCAGAGCCACGCCGTAGTCCCAATAGTCCTCGCTTATGAACATCAAGGGCTCGTTGGCGGGAATGGCCATCAGGTCCAGGCTGAAGGTGAAGGATTGCGGGCTGGGATAGGTGGAGAGGATCAGGAAATAGCTGCCAGCCGCGAGTTCACCACTTTCCATGGTGGCAAGGGTTCCGGAGGAAGTCGCTTGGGCCAGTACCGGCGCGGGAGTGACCGGATCGGGAGTGGTGTTAACCACGAACATGCCGATCCAGTTACCGGTGAGGGCAGTCAGCGTTCCCTCCAGGATGCTGTTCTCCTCCAGGGTGAATTGCAGGACCATATCATCGCCATTCAGGTAGCTGGAGCTTGGAGTTATCCAGGTACTGCTGTAGTCATCTCCGTATAGAGAAGTATCGCCTTCAAAGCCAACCAGAGGCAGCTCGACTGGCAGGGGGTTTTGACAGGTTGAACCGGGAGGACGCGTATATCCCATACCGGTGATTATCACATCATGCGTCGCCTTGGCTTGGTCATCGGTGATCGACAGGGTGAGCGTGTAAGGGATTTCTTCCGTGGGGGAGAATTCCACCCCGAAGGTGAAGCTTTCGCCAACTCCCAGGGGGGCTGTGTAGGTGTTGTTCACGATTTCGAAATAATCCACGTCACCGTCGGATTTCTCGATCGACACTATGCCCAGTTCGCCTCCACCTTCATTGGATACAGTAAAGGTTTTGGTCACTGAGCCGACAATGTCAGTATTGCCGAAATCCCAGCTTTCAGGGTCGATGGAGAAGATAGGTTCAGTCGGGGCGGGCACTGCCTCCAGGTCCAGGCTGAACTGGAATGACTGGGGTGATGGATAAGTGGAGAGCAATAAGAAATAGCTCCCGGCGGGGAGATACTCACTATCCATGGTTGCCACTGTCCCGGAGGAAGTGGCCTGGGCCAGTACCGGCGCGGGAGTGACCGGGTCGGGAGTGGTGTTAACCACGAACATGCCGATCCAACTTCCGGTTGTTGCGGTCAATGTTCCAACCAGTTTGCTTGCTTCAGCCAAAGTGAATTGCAAGACCATGTCATCGCCGTTCAGGTAGCTGGAGCTTGGAGTTATCCAGGTACTGCTGTAGTCATCGCCGTACAGAGCAGTGTCGCCTAAAAAGTCAACCAGAGGCAGCTCGACTGGCAGGGGGTTTTGACAGGTTGAACCAGGTGGACGTGAATATCCCATGCCGGTGATGATCACATCATGCGCCACCTTGGCTTGGTCATCGGTGATCGACAGGGTGAGCGTGTAAGGGATTTCTTCCGTGGGGGAGAATTCCACATCGAAGGTGAAGCTTTCCCCAAGCCCCAGGGGGCCTGTGTAGGTGTTGTTCACGATTTCGAAATAATCCACGTCACCGTCGGATTTCTCGATCGAAACTATGCCCAGTTCGCCTCCACCGTCATTGGCCACAGTGAAGGTTTTGCTTACTGAACCGACAGTGTCAACATTACCGAAATCCCAGCTTTCAGGGTTGATGGTGAAGACAGGCACTGTGGGCGGCGCTTCGATCGCCACGTCGTCCAGATAAACATACCACAGGTAGTTGCCGTAATAATGGAAACCGAGGTAAACAGTGTCTCCCGCATAAGCACTGAGATCTACCATCGTTTCCTGCCATGCAAGGTTGGAAAGGGTCACGGGTGTCCAGGTGAAGGATCCTGGACTGGTGTCCGTGGCGATGCCCCATTCCAAAAGCTCGGCATGAGTTCCGTACTTTCTGTGCCAGAAAGATAGCATCGTGTACGCGGCATCGACCGTGATGGCTGGTGAGAACAGGTACTGATTGTAGTTGGTGCTGGTGGAGAAGGAACTGAACCGGGCTGAATACACGCCGCCCGGTGTGTGGTTTTGAGTGTTGCTTTGGGTGATGTCGTTGGGGGTTGTGACAATCTTTGTCCATCCTGCGGGTAAGAACGTCCCCTCAAAACCTTCGTTCCAGGGGAAGGTGGTGATTTGCGCGAACGCCAGGCCAATGCCCAGGCAGATGAGCAAGATCACGATACTGATTTTTTTCATAATATACTCCTATTATGATGGTTAAAACAGGGTTGGTTTGATTTTGACGGTTGAATGCACCAACGGTTACACCAGTTCCAGGAACTGGAGTTTGAACCGATGACTTTCGACTGATGTACAAACATATCACAGCATAAGGTCATTGTCAATCCTTGAGTAGCCTCAGAACAGGTTACCACATGACTTTTATCTCACAAAACCATAATCAGGGCAATCCAAATTCCTGTCAAGGACAATATGTCTGTCCCAAAAGTTATGCTAAAAAAACGCCAGTGCTGTTGATCTTCGGCAGGCTGGCAATCACTTCAACAGCAGTCAATCAGGATGGGGCGTAAAACAGATGAACGGCCTCACCACTCCCGCCCTGATGCGGGTATGTGGGTTCAGATAGGCGAAATTCTGACCGCTGAGAAACTTCCGGAGTATTTCCGGCATCGGCTCGGCTGAGAAGCTGTTCAGGACCATGATCGCAAAAGGCAGGTCTTCGTTGCCGGTGTTGATCACCCCAGGCTCAAATTCAAGCCAGCCAGTGAGTTCAGTGGCGTCGATGGCGTAACAAACCACTCCTCGCACACCCTCTTTTGCCAGTCTCTTCAGCGCATTAAGGTCAGGCGAAAAACTCAGGGCAACGATCTTGTTCCGAATTTCCCCGAAGGCATCATCCGAGTCCAGCAACTTGAACGCGCCATGGCAAGCACTTCCAAAAGCGACTTTTCCCTCCAGTTTTATCCCTTGGAAAGCTATCTCCAGGCTCTGACCGGGAACAACGTTTTTCACCACTCCCCCCACGTGGGCACGAAACTCCATCGGACTGTGGATATATGTGATGATGAGGGTCCCAGCCTGGTTGTCAATGTCCGTTATAGTTCCGGTGGTGGGAGCTTTCAGCAAGACAGGCGGAGCCCCGTCAGCCGTCCTTTCTATGCGTTTGGCCAGCACATCACCCTGATAGACAAAATCCCCCTTCATCTTGCTCAGGTAGCGGGAGGCCCGCTTGGGCGGGAGCATGAGTTTGTTGGCGAAACTTACCGTTTGAGGTTTGCCAGAATAGTCTTGGATCTCCGAGGCCACGATCATGCCTGTGTTTTCGTCTATGTACTCGATCCTGCCTCGCACAGGGGAATACAATTTGCGCGCCCCCCTATTGTAGCTCGGCAGTTTGTAATCGCTTGGCAATTCCGCGTAGATCTCATCCGCTTCGATCTTGTAGCCGGATCTAACTTTCAGGGCTTCACGGATCTGGTCCGGGCTGAGGTCCTTCAGGTTGGACAAGCCGGGAATGATATACAGTCGCGGCGGATTGAATCGGTTAACCGCCACCACGTCATCAGGCCGCACATGGTCGCCCTCGTTGAAATTGATGTCGCCCGCGTAAGGTAGTTCGATCCGTTTGATCCATGATCCCTGCGTGAAGGCCGGTTCCACCGGAGCCGTTGCTGTGATCGGGGTCGCTTGGTCTGATACGGGATAGAGGCCCAACGTTTTTTCCACCTCCCTGGCATGACTCGCGGGATCGATCCTGGTGTCGATCAGCACCGGAAGTTCTGTTTGATAATTGCCCAGATCTTCATTGGTGCTGAGTTTGCAGTGTTTGCTCAAGCTGATCTTCAGGGTTTTGGCACACTGGGGCAGACTGATGAAACTGTCCGGCCTGATCTCAAAGAACTGCTTCCCTCTGTTGGTGGCTACTTCCAGGGTCATGAGGTCTTTCTTGCTCCGCCGGTCGAAAATGGGGGCGATGTGGACAGCCAGTTTTTCGATGCAGCTGCTTTGCAGCAGGGTATTGCTGGTTTTGGGGTCCGTGTCGCTGAGCACTCCGAGATGGGGGCTGATGAAATTGCGGTCGATCCAAAGTTCCGTGATCCCCTTGGGAAGCACCGCGTCGGCCAGGATCATGGCGCACTGGCTGGGATTTTGGGCATGGGCGAAAACTCCCCCTGCCCCGATCAATATTTCGATGTCGCTTTCTTTGAAGCGGTGTTTGCTGTCTTCGCGCTGGTATTCGAACTGGAGTTCAAATTTATCTATGTCGTTGCGTTTCAGCTTGTCCAGATAGCCGACCTTCTCACTGTTGTAATGCATCTGGCGATGTTGCTCCAGCGCCAGGGAGAGGGCTTCGCGGGCCAGAGCGTGTTCTATCCTGAACTCATCAGTGGTGTGGGGATTGCTGGTGGGATGGAGGCATTTGTTGGCGATGTAATTGCGGATGTCCTGCTCACTCAGATCATTTGGGAGCCAGCGTTTCACGTTTTCGAGGCCGGCCTCCCTCAGCACGTTCCAAGCGCTGTAGCTCATCCCCAGGTTGGCGCTCACCGTGCGCTGAAAGTGGCGGTTGATGTAGCTGAACACGTCGGTGGTGGCTCCGCCGATATCAAAGGCGAAGATATCCCTGGTTTCCTCTCCCGCCAGTTGGGCCAGGGCTCTCTGCACACCCAGGGGAGTGGGTATGATGGGTGACGCCACAGCGGGTTTCACTTGGTTGTAGCCCGGGGCTTGTTCCATCACGTTTTCCATGAAGAGCTTCTGAATCAGGTCCTGGGTGGGTTGCAGGTTCTCCACCTCCAAACCGGGCCGCAGATTCGGCAGGATGTGCAAATCGAAGGCTTGCGAGATCAGCTTTTTAACTATCGGAGCCGCGTCCTGGTTGCCCGCATAGAGCGTGGTGATCTTACCCCGCAGGTCGAATTTGGGGGCAGGATTGGCTATCCGGAGGATCTCGGCCATTCTCAGCACGCCGGAGATGGCCCCTCCATCCGTGCCGCCGCAAAGGAGGATCATGTCCGGATGCAGATTGCGCATGGCCAGCATCTGTTGGGCCGCCTGGCGTTTATCGTCCAGGGCAAAGGTGTCCAGAATCACCCCGCCGGCACCGTAGGCGCAGCGTTTGCCGCTGCTGGCAGAATCGAACATGGTGAGCCCGATCACCAGGATCTGCAAGCCTCCGCCGGCGCTGCTGGTGCTGAAATAGGCAGTGTTTTCCGCCCAGGCCAATTCCTCGGGCGCTCCCGCGGGTTGCAATAGAGTAATTCCGGATATTTGCTGCAGGGCGGTTACGGCAGCCTTGATCCCGTGCCGGACGTCACTTTTGGGCTCTTCCACAGTTGTTTCGGCCTGCGTGATCCCCAGCAACACCGGAGTCTCCTGCCGGTTGTCCAGAAGCAGCGCTTTGGTGGTGGTGCTGCCGATGTCGGTGATGATTATATAATCTTTGTCCAGGCGCATGTTTCGCTCCTTGGGATGGTTTTATCAAACAATATTTATCAGTTGCCTTATCTTGTCAAGAAATTGCGGGTAGGGCTGTGGAAGGCACCCGCACCAACTTTTGCCAAGTTGATCATATTCATAGATAGATTCATCGCTCCCATCCTGGAAAATCTGAACGAAGGCTTGCTGATGGCCGGGTTATATGCGCTTTCGGCCATGGGCCGCCCATGATTCGGACATGGATGAGACGTCAAGCGGCAGGGGAGGCATAATTGAGCTACCGATTCGGTTGGCAGACCGCCCAAGGTGGATTTCCATTGACAAGAGTGCTGTGCCAGCAACAAAGGGTTCATGCGATACAGGTTGAATAAAAAACACATTCTGAGTCTGGTGCTGGTCCTGGTGGCGGTGTGGGTGATCAACTTTTTCAATAAAAGTGAGATCAAGGGCAGGGTGGTCTCGATCCAGGATGGAGACACCATCACCGTGCTGCGGGGGACCACAACCTACAAGATCCGTTTGTTTGGAGTTGACTGTCCGGAAAAGGGCCAGGCCTTCGGCAATGTTGCCCGGCAATTCACCTCCGATCTGGCCTTCAACAAGGCCGTAAAGGTGAAATATACGGAACGCGACCAATACAAACGCTATCTGGGGACAGTTTATATCGGCGAAACCAACCTGAACAAGGAATTGGTTAGAGCCGGCCTGGCCTGGCATTACAAGGAATACAGCGACGATCC
>JAGOIS010000036.1 GCA_017995495.1 Candidatus Cloacimonadota bacterium | reverse complement strand
CTGCAGCCAATACAAGAAGTATTTCTCCATGGACGGGGTGGAGCTGGAGTTTGACGACGAAGCCCTGCGCGAGATAGCCAACCTGGCCATCAAGCAAAAGGCCGGAGCGCGCGGACTGCGGGCCATTATGGAAAAATTCATGCTCAAGATCATGTACGACATCCCGGACATGGACAAACTCCGCGCCTGCAAGATCAACGTGGACGTGATAACCAAAGGCAGCGATCCGGAATACACCCTGGCTGGAACCACCGCCCGCAGAAAGGCAGCCGGGACAAACTAAGCGGATCAGGCATGAAACGCGGGCCGCTACTGCTGTTGATGCTTTTAACGGCGTTTCAGGCCTTGGCCTGCGTCGCCGGGGAAGGTGAGCTCAGGGTCCGGAACCGCACCGCTGGGGACATCTGGGTCAGCGTGGACAATTCTGAGCCGCGCCGGATCAGCGGTTGGTCGAACTGGTCACTCTTCTACAGGGAAAACAGGGTTCTGAACGTAAGCTACATCGGCAATTACGTCCTGTCCAACTCCGTGGAGCAAACAGTGCGCCCCGGGCTGGTCACCACCACAGAGGTTCTGCCCTCCGGCGGAGCCATAGCTTTGGCCAACGACTCACAGCAGGCTATCATAGAGGTTTACATCTCCCCCTCAGAGGAACAGGATTGGGGTCCAAACGACCTTGCCGGCAGCCTCGGGCCTGGACAGAGCACACTCTGGACAGTTACAGAAGGGATCTGGGACCTCAAGCTGGTGGACGGCGATTACCGGGAATATTTCCACTACAGGATAGAAGTCACCGTCAATCAGACCCAGAGCCTGAACCTATCGGGATTCAGCAAGGCTGCCGATGCCCCGCAATCCAAGAAAACTCAAACCGAAGGTTCGGATAATCCACCCCAAAACGAATAAAAAGGAATGATCATGACACCTGAGATCACTGCTCCGCGCCGGGAAAGGCTGGCTGAACTGCTGGCCGATGGCGAGCACGTCTTAGTCTTTGCCAATCCCCAGGTTAATCTGGCCAAGTTCAGCCAGGACAAGAATTTCCTCTACCTCACCGGGCTCAACCATCCTGAACTGATCTATCTGGCGGGCAAATTCGCCGGCCGTTTCAACGACATGCTCTTCATCGAACGCGGCGATCCCGAACGCGTGGTCTGGGAAGGTGAAAAACTCAACGCCGGGGAAGCCACCCGGATCAGCGGGATCAAACGGGTGCGGTATCTGGACGAGTTTTATTCCACCCTGTCCGGCATGAGCCCCTTCATGAAAGTGATCCATGCCAATCTGGGCTTTGCGGCTCTGAACAAGCCTCCCACGCTGGCGATGCACATGCTGGAACCTCTGCGGCTCAGGCAGCCCCAGATCGAGATCAAGCAACTGAACGACCTGATCGCCCCGCTGCGCAAAGTGAAGGACGACTGGGAAGTGAAGCAGCTCCAGCAGGCGATCGACGTCACCGGCGAAGGGATCTCGGACATATTGAAGTCGGCCAAAGCGGGGATGAAGGAATACGAACTTGAGGCCACCCTCTACTATCGCATGCAGGTCAGCGGGTTTCCCACATGGGGTTTCGCGCCGATCATCGCCTCTGGCATCAACGCCACCACCCTCCACTATGAGCAGAACGATTGCCTGATCGGAAAAAACGAGTTGGTGCTGATGGATGTGGGAGCGGAATGCAACGGTTACAGCGCGGACATCACCCGCACCTTCCCCAGCGGTAAAAAATTCAGTCACCGCCAGAAGCAGATCTACCAGATCGTTCTGGACGTACAGAAAAAGGTGATCGCCAGTGTCAAACCCGGCGTGAAGCTCTCCGAGCTGAATGACATCACCAAAAAGGGGCTGGCGCGAGGTTTGATCAAGATCGGGCTGATCAAGACTGAGGATGAACTCAGCAGATATTACATGCATGGAGTGAGCCATTTTCTGGGTCTGGACACCCACGACCTGGGAGGCCGTGAAGCCGCTCTGGAAGCGGGCAACGTGATCACTGTCGAGCCAGGAATCTACATCCCCGAGGAAAAGCTCGGTGTGCGCATCGAGGACGATGTGCTGGTAACCAAAACCAGCAGTAAAGTGCTTTCAGACAGGATCCCCAAAGAGATCGCCGACCTCGAAAAGATCCGCCGTCAGGTGGCTGAATAATGAACGGCAAGGCCATCTACCCCGGCACCTTCGATCCCATCTCCTTGGGGCACGTGAACATTCTGGAAAAGGCCTCGCAGCTCTTTGAAACTGTGATCCTGGGCGTGGCGGACTACACCGGCAAGCAGTGCCTCTTCGACCTTCGGGAGCGGCATCAGCTCTGCGTGGAGGCCGTGAAACACCTTCCCAATGTGGAGGTGCGCACCTTTGGGGGACTGGCGGTCGATTTTGCCCGTTCACAGAACTGCAGGGTGATGATCCGCGGGCTGCGCGCAGTCTCAGACTTCGAATACGAGCTTGCCCTGGCCCTCACGAACACCAAGCTCGATCCCGGCATCGAGACCATCTTTCTGGTGCCCAGCCTGCGCTATATGTATCTTTCCTCCTCGATGATCAGGCAACTCGCCGAACTGGGAACCGAGCTCAGGGATTTTGTGCCGGAGGGGGTTGCCAAGGCTCTGCGAGAGAAGGTGAAAGATGGCCAACAAAGCTGACACCGTCCCCAAAGAGATCACACAGATCTCCGACCGCGCGCTGCCGACCGACGTGAATGCCGAGGCTGGCGTGCTTTCGGCCATGATCATCGACTCGGGCATGGTGAGCAAGGGAATCGAGACCGTCAAGGAGGAGTATTTCTCCCGCACGGCCAACAAGCTGGTCTTCCGCTCCATCTGTGAGCTCTTCAATGAAGGCGTGGAGGTCGACCCGGTGACCCTGGCCGACCGGATGGCGCGCAACAACTCCCTGGAAAAGGCCGGAGGCATACCCTACATCAACGATCTGGCCGATTTTGTGATCTCCAGCGCCAACTTCGATTATCACCTGAACATCATGACCGAAAAGGCGCTGCTGCGGCATCTGATCATCGCCTGCAACGGCATCATCGAGTCCTGCTACAGCTCGCCCAAACCGGTGAAAACCATCGTCGACGAGGCCGAGCAGCAGATCTTCAACATAGCGGAACTGCCCAAGCATCAGGGCTTCCAGCGTTTCGACGAGATCAGCCCGGAAGTGGTCAAGGTCATCGACATGATCGCCTCCACCAAGGTCCCGGTGATCGGTGTACCCAGCGGTTTCGGCGATCTGGATCGCCTCACCGGTGGTTTCCGTCCCGGCCAGTTCATCATCATCGCCGCCCGTCCGGCCATGGGAAAAACCTCCCTGGCGCTGAACATCGCCTCCCACGCGGCCGTGAACATGGGCAAAAAGGTTGCCATCTTCACCATGGAAATGGCCTCGGACGAAGTGATCATGCGCATGTTCAGCAGTGCCGCCGAGGTGAACATGGACGCCATGCTCAAGGGCTACACTATGAACGAGGAAAAGCTGATCCGCATTATGCAGGCTTCCGAAGTGCTTTCCGCCAAGCCGATCTACATCGATGAGTCCGGAACCAACACCCCGCTGGAGATCCGGGCCAAAACCCGGCGCCTGTCCGCGGATATCGATGGCGTGGACCTCATCATCATCGACTATCTGCAATTGATGACCCTGACCAAGGAACGCGACAACCGCCAGCAGGAGATCTCCGAGATCTCCCGCGCCTTGAAGATCCTGGCCAAGGACATGAAGATCCCCGTCGTGGCCCTCTCCCAACTAAACCGCATGCTGGAAAACCGCGAGGACAAGCGCCCCCGTTTATCGGACCTGCGCGAATCCGGCGCCATAGAGCAGGACGCGGACCTGGTGATGTTCATCTACCGCGACGAGGAATACTACCACGAAAAATCGGAGAAGCCAGGCATCGCGGAAGTGATCATAGGCAAAAACCGCCACGGCTCCACGGGTTCGGTGGAGCTCGGCTTTGTAAAGGAATTCACCCTCTTCCGCAGCATCGATAAAGCGCATGAAGTTTGAGCCTCTCACGGGTCTCGGCGCCTACCTGCTGTTTGTGGGCAGGGTGCTGAAATTCGTTCCCAGCCTGGGCAAACGGTGGCAGGAATTCATGTTGCAGGTCAAGCGCACGGGTGTGGATTCCCTGCCTCTGATCGCTATCAGCTCTGCGTTCACGGGGCTGGTCACCGCGCTGCAGCTGGTTTATCAGGGCCGCGGCTACATCCCGGACCACCTCATCAGCGTGCTCATCAGCAAATCCACTATGATCGAACTGGCGCCGGTGCTCACAGCCATGGTGATGACGGGCAAGATCGGGGCCGCCATCGCCGCGGAGACAGGAAGCATGAGGGTCAGCGAGCAACTGGACGCCTTGCTGAGCATGAGCATCGATCCCGCGGAATTCCTCTATCTGCCCAGGATCGCGGCAGGGATGGTGGCCTGTCCCCTGCTGACCATCTTCGCCAATTTCGTGGGGATCATCAGCGCCTGGTTTTTCAACTGGACGCGCAACGGGATCCATTACCACACCTTCTTCCACAACATCCGCAGCCACTTTCAGACCTTCGACCTGCTGAGCGGGATCGTGAAATCAATCGTATTTGGCTTCGTCATCACCTCCCTGGCCTGTTATTATGGAGATCGCACCACCGGTGGCGCTGAGGGTGTGGGACGCAGCACCATGCTCACCGTGGTTTACAGCGCTGTCTGGGTGCTGGTGATGGATTTCATCGTGGCCTATTTTATGCTGGGGAAGGCATGATGCGGGAAATCACCGAACCTCCCGCGGCCAGGATCAACCTGAATGGAGGCGGCATCTGGATTCTGATCCTCGCGTTGGCCTTCACCCTGGGGGCCTGCCGCAAGAAACCCGAGCCGGCGGTGGAAAAACCCGCCCCAACCTCGTTCCTGACCATTTTCGCCCTTCAACACATCCGCTCCACAGGCTTCGAAGCTGTGGTGATGAAGGATTTTGAGCAGAAGCACAACTCCGCCCTCACTGTTGTAACCTTCCCCGACCTGCCCACCCTGCTCGATTCCCTCGAGTTTGTGGATGGAAAACCCAATGCCGATCTCGTGATCGGGTTGGACAGCGCCTTCGCCCTGTCAGAATCGATCCTGGAACCCTTCGCCACCGTCCCGGAGGTATCGCTGTCGGAGCTCGATCTCGAGGTCCCCCGGGATCCTCAACAACGTCTCATCCCCTATGCTACGGCCAATCTGGCCTTCATCTACGATTCGCGCCTGATCCCGGACACACCCCGCTCCTTTGGGGAATTGCAGGATGCCCGCTTCGCCGATCAGCTTGCCCTCTGCGATCCCTCCACCTCTGGCTTGGGACGCAGCGCGTTGCTCTGGTCGGTGGCGCTGTTTGGGGAAAGGGGCTGGGAGCAGCTTTGGAACAGCTACCGCAAAAATGTCAGCCAGCTCTCGCGCGACCATTTTGAGAGCTTAAATGCGATCCGCAGGGGGGAATGCAGCCTGATGATCGGCTACAATTCCGTTCCCGCCTGGATCAACGAGTTCCATCCCTCCGAAAGCCACATCCGGGCTGTGATCCCGGAAGAGGGATCCTTCCGCCACACCGAGTTCGCCGCCCTCTGCTCCGGGGCCCCCAACCGCGCCACAGCGCTGAAATTCCTCGACTATCTGATCTCTGTCGAAGCCCAGCAATTTGTGATGTTCAAGCTTGCCATGATGCCCGTTAACGGCCGCACCCCACTCCCCCGCGACTTTGCCCGCGTGCCCTGGAGCGTGTTCACTGTCAACGACCGTTTGGACAAATACCAGGCCCGGCAAAACATCCCCGCCTGGCTGGAAAGTTGGGACAGCCTCATCAAAAGCCGCCCCGGCCTCCATGAACCGGAGGTCCCCACCAACGCTGGCCGGATGAGCAGGGGGGCGGATTAACAGATTAACAGGGGCCCCAAACAGCCTTCCTTTTCATCATTGTAATTCATGATCATCCGCGTCATCCGCGTCATCCGCCTTCCATTCTTCCTGCGGATTCAACTGATTAAACTGATTATACGGATTTCTTGTATCTGTGAAATCTGTGTGATCTGTGTGAGACCATTTTTATCCTGATCATCCTGTCAGCCCTGATCCATTCTCTTCTTCACCCTGATCATCCTGTCGATCCTGTTATCAGTGTTCCATTCCCCGTTCATCTGTTCATCTGTTCACCTGTTCATCCGTCAAATCAGCAGGCAGAGGAACTGGCCTTGGCTCAGCTGGTGGCGCGAATGATCTGGGGAATGTCCTGGATCACGGCGTCGAGTTTTTCCGGGGAGTTGCCTCCCCCCATGGCGCTGTCCGGTCTTCCGCCACCTTTGCCGTCGAGACGGGCAGAAACTGCTTTGACGATGTCTCCGGCATGGAATTTTGGGCGCAGGGACTCCCCCACCACGCAGAGGACAGTGACTTTGTTTTGCTCAACGCTGAAAAGCAGGGCCACCGTGTCGCGGGCTTGGTCCTTCAGGGAATCGCCCAGTTCACGGAGTTTGGCGGGATCGGCATCGAGCTTGGCGGAGAGGAGCTTGAAATCGCCCTGGTCCGTACTTTGGGAGAGGAGTCTGGTTGTTTCGGCTCCGTATTGCTGAACGGTGAACTGTTTGATTTGCTGTTCCAGTTCCTGCACGCGTTTTTGCAGGGCTTCGATTTTGCTGTCCAGCATCTTTTCAGGCACGTGGAGGCTTTCGGCAAGCTGGGTAAGGTGGTTCTGCAGTTCCAGCACGAACTGGTTGGCGACCCTGCCGGTGACGGCTTCGATGCGCCGGATACCGGCCGCGGAGGAGCTTTCGGAGATGATCTTGAAGAGTCCGATCTCGCCGCTGGCCGAAACGTGGGTGCCGCCGCAAAGCTCTTTGGAAAAGCCTTCCACACTCACCACGCGCACCTGTTCGGCATACTTTTCGCCAAACAGCGCGATCGCGCCTTCGCCGCGGGCCTCGTCCAAATCCTTCACCTCCACCTTGACGGCCCGGTTGTCGCGGATCGCTGCGTTGACGATGTTTTCGATGGCCTGGATCTCCGGCTTGGTGAGGGCCTGCATGTGGGTGAAATCGAAGCGTAGATGCTCCGGCCCCACCAGGGAGCCCTTTTGCTGCACGTGTTCGCCCAAAACAGCGCGAAGGGCCTTGTGCAGCAGGTGTGTGGCGGTGTGATTGCGCATCACGTCGAGACGCCGGGGCTGATCGACTTCCGCGGTCACAGAAGCGTGGTTAACCGCGCCGCTGGTGAGGGTGCCGATGTGGATGAAATGGTCATCCTTTTTGATGACCTGGCTCACCCGCATCTCGAAATCCGCGTTGTGGATGCGGCCGGTGTCGGCCAGCTGGCCTCCGGATTCGGCGTAAAAGGGAGTGCGGTCAAGCTGCAGATGCAGCAGGTCGTCCGCGTTGATCCGGTAGCGTTGGATACGCGCTTGGGAAGATAATTCGTCATAGCCCAGAAACACCGTCGGGGACTGGGGTTCGAGCTCGATCCAGTCAGAGGAGTCGGCCACAAGGGAAAATTTGGAGCTTTTACGGGCCCGTTCACGTTGGGTTCGCATCTCCTCCTCGAAACCGCGGGTGTCCACCCGGAAATTCTTTTCAGCGGCGAGGATCAGGGTGAGGTCCAGAGGGAAACCGTAGGTGTCGTAGAGCATGAAGGCGTCTTTGCCGGGGATGAGGTCTCCCCCGAGCCGGGCGCAGATCTGGTCGAGATGCTCCAAACCCCGGTCCAGAGTAACGTTGAAGCGTTCCTCCTCCGCTTTGATCACCATGCGGATATAGGCTTCCTTGCCCGCCAGTTCGGGAAAGTGGTGCCCCATGATGGCTGTAACGGCATCCACCAGGTGAAACATGAAGGGTTCGGCAAAGCCCAGCAAACGCCCGTGGCGCGCCGCCCTGCGCAGGATGCGGCGCAAAACGTAGCCCCGGCCTTCGTTGGAGGGAAAACCGCCATCTGCCAGGGCGAAACAGAGGCAGCGCACGTGATCGGCTATCACCCTGTGCGAGGTCCCGGTTTCGGGGGTGTAGGCCACGCCGCTGAGATCGGCGATGCGCTGGATGATGGGCAGGAAGAGGTCGGTCTCGTAGTTGCTGGCTTTGTCCTGCAGCACCTGCACCAGGCGCTCAAAGCCCGCTCCGGTGTCCACAAACCTGGCTTTGAGGGGTGTCAGGGAGCGGTCCGGCCCGCGGTTATACTGGATGAAAACCAGGTTCCAGAGCTCGATGTAGCGTCCGCAATCGCCGCAGATGAGGCATTGATGGCCTTCCTCGCCCTGCCGGGAGCAGTGGTCGGGGCCGCGGTCGATGTGGATCTCGCTGCAGGGGCCGCAGGGGCCGGTGTCCCCCATTTCCCAGAAATTGTCCTTGTCGCCCTGATAGGAAATGTGGTCGGGGTCGATGTCGGTCTGCGATCTCCAGAGTTCGAAAGCCTCCTCGTCCGTGGCGTGGACCGTGGCGTAAAGTTTGTCCTTGGGGAGTTTCCAGACTCCGGTTAGCAGCTCCCAGGCCCAGTGGATGGCCTCTTTCTTGTAATAGTCGCCAAAGGACCAGTTGCCCAGCATTTCAAAGAAGGTGTGGTGATACCCGTCCTGGCCCACTTCCTCTAGGTCGTTGTGCTTACCGCCGGCGCGGATGCACTTCTGGCTGTTCACGGCGCGCTTGGTTCCTGCTTCTTTAAGACCGAGGAAGACATTCTTGAACTGGTTCATGCCGGCATTGGCGAAAAGAAGGGTAGGATCGTCATCCGGAACCACCGGCGAGGAGGGGATAAAGCTGTGGCCGCGCTCCAGGAAATAGTCGATGAAGGTTTGGCGGATATCTTTACTTGTCGGCACTTGAGCTATCTCCCTGCCCTTCAATGTGGTCATAGTTTTCCATGATCCATTTTTCCGCGCTCCAAGCCGCCACCGCGCCGTCACGGGTGGCTGTGACCACCTGGCGCAACACTGTATGGCGGATGTCTCCGGCGGCATAGATGCCGGGAACGTTGGTGTGCATGTTCTCATCGGTGATCACGAAACCGCCGCTGTCCAGCTCCAGCCGGGATTCCAGCAGCTCGTTGTTGGGCAGGATGCCAACGTAGATGAACACGCCGTCGATCGGGACAAATGAGATCTGCTGGGTCTTGCGGTTCACCAACTCAAGTTTTTCGATCTTGGCCTCGCCGTGGATCTCCTGGACGACTGTATCCCAGACGAACTCCATTTTGGGATTCTTGAAAGCCCTTGCCTGGATGATCTTTTGGGCGCGCAGCTCGTCCCGGCGATGGATCACGATCACTTTTTTGGCAAAGCGGGTGAGGAACAGGCCTTCCTCAATGGCGGAATCGCCGCCGCCGACCACCGCCACCACCTTGTCGCGGTAGAGAGCGCCGTCGCAGGTGGCGCAGTAGGATACCCCGTGGCCGGTGAAACGCTCTTCCCCGGGAACGTTGAGCAGCCTGGGATGGGCTCCGGTGCAAACGATCAGGGCTTTGGCGCGATAGCTGTTTTCGGGGGTTTCGATGATCTTGCAGAGCCCTTCCATGCCGATGGCGGTTACTTCTTCATCGATGAAACGGGCTTGGAAGCGCTCCGCCTGCCGCCGCATGTTGTCGGTGAGGTCAAAACCCGAAAGAGGCGCGGGAAAACCTGGATAGTTCTCCACTTCGTCGGTCACGTTGATCTGCCCGCCGATGATCCCTTTTTCAAACAGGCCTGTCTTCAATCCGCCCCGGGCCGCGTAGATGGCGGCGCTCAGACCGGCGGGGCCACCTCCGATGATCATCACGTCGTAATTCATTATCCACCTCATAAGGTAAATTTCACAGATTTAACGTGTCTTTTGAACCGCCCTCCTCCGTCAAGATATTTGTGGCTTGAATCCCATGGTGGGCGGTAAATGGGCAGGGGGGGGGTAAAAGAACAGATGAACAGATGAACAGGTGAACAGATGAACGGGGGAACATGTGTTCCAAACAGCCTTCCTTTTCATCTGAGTAAATCCTGATCATCAGCGTTCAATTCTTCCTACGGATTCAACTGATTAAACTGATTATACGGATTCTTTGCATCTGTGAAATCTGTGTAATCTGTGTGAGACTTTTTTCTCCTGATCATCCTGTCGATCCTGTTATCCGTGTTCCTCTTTTCCGCGTGAACCCCGTTGATCTGTTTATCTGTTCATCTCTGTAAACCTTTTCATCCCCGTCATCCCTTTCATCCTGTTCATCCCTGATCTGTTTATTCGTGTAAATTCGTGCAATTCATGGACAATCCCCCCTTTTGTTACCTACTATACATAGGGGGTCTATGCCTTGGCACGCGCTATCACCCTGAATGCATCCCAACAACAACCCAACTGGCCAATGGGATATCAATGCGGGGCAGTCAAGAGGCGAATACGCCCGGCCGCAGAGAGGGGCGAGATGAGAGGCGGCGTCGAAAAGAACTTGACCGATTAAGCCGATGACGGTTTCATGGAAAAAATTTCAAGATGGGAGTGACGCCATGGCCTCGCATAGCCTGAAAGCCTTATTTGAGCTGAGATCAAG
>JAGOIS010000035.1 GCA_017995495.1 Candidatus Cloacimonadota bacterium | reverse complement strand
GGGCACCCAGGCTCCCATCCTCATCCCCTCCCGCGCGGACCGTGGGGAGCTGAAGATGCTCTGCATGGCGATGGCTCTGGCCTGCATGAACAAGTGATACTGCGCATCCTCCAGGTCGGAAAGACCCGGTCAGGCTGGCTGAAAGAGGGGATCGGCGAATACCTTAAACGTCTGGGACCGATGGCCAGGATCGAGGTGACAGACATTGGGGACGTCAGCCTGAAAACAGCGGGCAATACCGAGTCGGTAAAAAGCAGAGAAGCCGCTCTCTGCCTCAAACGCATAGCTTCTGACGACTTTGTGATCCTGCTCGATGAGCGTGGTGAGGCAAAAACTTCGCTTGAGTTTGCCGGCTTTCTGCATAGCTTATCTGCAGAGAGATCCGTTGTTTTCGTGATCGGCGGAGTGTATGGCGCGCATGTCAGCCTGAGAGCAAGGGCGGACGCGTTCCTGAGCCTCTCGGCAATGACTTTCACGCATCAAATGGCGCGGCTGGTTCTGATCGAGCAGATCTACCGCGCCCTGATGATCAACCAAGGTAGAAGCTACCATTATTGACAGTTTCAGAGGCAACCAATGATCAGTATAATACTCGCCACGGTGGCGCAAAATTTCACTCACTCGCTGCTCATCCTGCTTCAGGGGATGGGCGGGATTTTTGTGTTCATGGGCCTGTTTTTTGGCTTGATCGTGGCTTTGGAGAAATTCTTCAAGGATAAAAAAGAGTAATGAAAAAGCTTCTTACCGCACTGGTTCTAATGCTCCTGGCCTCAGTTTCCTTCGCCGGGGTGAAGGTTTTGGAGCGTTCCCCCACTCAGATGCTGCTGGAGTTCGTTCTGGATGGATTCGAGCTTGCCGACGCCGGCGATCATACTCGGCTGGACGTTTCCGGCATGGATTATGAGACCCGGATCGGCGCTCCGCTTCTACCCTTGGAAGAGGTGAGGATTGGTCTGCCCCCCGGCGCGGCCATCAACGCTGTACTGCTGAGTTCCAGCCAGCGGAAGGTGAAGCTTGGCAAGCCCCTTTTGCCTGTTCCCGAAGTTATTATGGCCGACGCGCTCTCCTCGCATGCATACCGGATGGATGAAAGCCTGTATCTGACTGGATCCAAACCTCTGCTGACGCCCCTGGTCGGCAGCAGTTTCCGGGGCGTGAATTTCGCTCCGCTGGAGATCCGCCCCTTCGCATATGACGGCCGCTTGGAGCTCACGGTCACAGAGCAGGCCCTGATCCGCGTTGACATCAAAGGTGACACAACTTACCGGGGCACGCCCGAAAGCGACGAACTGACTGAATCGTTCCTGGCCAGCCTGCTCAACCCTGACCAAGCCCGCCAATGGCAAAGCCGGACCGCCGATCAGATCAATTATGCGGATTTTTCCCGCTCAGACCACTGGCTGCGCCTGGAAACTGACCGGGAAGGCATGTTTCGCCTCGGTCCCGAAGATCTGAACTCTTTTCCCCTTGACGACATAGACCCGCGCAGTTTCAGGCTTTTCAGCAACGGGGGCGGACTGCTGCCCTTCACCATCCTGTATCCCGGCAACGAGTTCGTGGAAATCCCCCTCAGAGTTGTCGGCGAGGAGGATGGCAGCTTTGATCCCGGCGACTACCTTGTTTTTTACGGCACCACCCGTGACGGCCTGGCCAAAAACGCCAGCCTGCAGACCACCCAAACCTATTACAATCCCTATTCCGGTAACGTGGTATACTGGCTGACCTTCGCGGGCGAATTCTCCGGTGAACCCCTGCGGATGCCGGCCCTGCCCCCGCAAACCATCTGGGACGCGCAAACCTCCCAATCCTGGGAACTCACACGCCTGGAAACAGAGAACCATCGCCGCGATATCATCGGTTTCGACTGGTTTATGACCCGCATGTTTGGCAATTCCAACGCCGATTATGAATTCCAGCTTCAGCTTCCCGATCTCGACCCCTCCCAGGCCACCGCTCTGAGCTTCGCCATCCGCCAGGAAGACGTTAATGCCAGCATCTGGCACAACATCAACGTCTTTGTTAACGGTGTAGCGGTTCCTGCGGACACTATGGGCTCCACTGTCTTCACCTGGCGCGGAACCAGTGAATATCTTTTCTACGAGGAGGTTTCCGGCCTGATCCCCGGCCAAAACACCATCCGCATCAGGGTGCTGAGAAACTCCACCGACAACCTTTTGCTGAATTGGATCACGGTGAACCACACCCGCACGATCCGCAAGGGCAGCGGTCAGAACTCGGTGAACCAACTGGCCTCGAGTTATTCCGTTCCGGTGCGCTACAACCTTGCGGGGGATGCCGACACCCGCGTTTATAGAGTGAACGGCTTCGCGGACGTCAGCCAGGTGCCGCTGCAAAGCACCGCTGGAAAGAGTTTCTTTGTGAGCGAAGGCAATAGCAATACCAGATATTGGTTGAGCACGGATGGCGAACTTCACCAGCCGGTGAACATCAGCAAGGTGGAGCCAGTGGACTTGGCGGTTACCTCAGCGCAATATGACAACGTGATCATCACGGCCGATGAGTTTTTCACCCAGGCCCAATCGCTGGCCGGGATTTACCAGCAGGACTTGGGCAAACGCAGCCTGGTGGTGAAACAAAGCGACGTCTTCAACCAGTTCAACGGAGGCCATCCCGATCCCGCAGCCCTGCGCCAATTCCTGCGCTACGCCTGGCAAAACTACCCCTCGCCCCACATCACATCTGTGACCCTGATCGGACTGGGCACGATCGACTGGCGGAATTTCTCGTTGTTGGCCCAGACCAAGAACAAGCTGATCGTCTATCAGCGCAATCAGATCGCTTCCGACGACTACTTCGTGATGCTGACCCAGGCCGCCCACCCCGAGTTGGCCATCGGACGTTATCCTGTCAGCAATGCCACCGAACTGGCCAATATGCTGTCCAACTTCCGGAACTATGTCCAAAGTCCCCGGGGTGGTTGGTGGAGAAATTCCGCTGTGCTTCTTGGTGACGATCTTTACAACGGCAGCACAGGCAGTTACGAGAACATCCACACCCGCCAGACCCAAACAGCGGGAAACGTGATCCATCCCAGCATCCTTACGGACAAGATCTTTGCCTGGGAATACGAATACGACGAGTTTCAAAACAAGCCCGAAGCCCGGGACGACATGATCGCGGCCATCAACGCAGGCCGCCTGCTCTGGTATTACATAGGCCACGGAGCTTATGACAAGCTGGGAGCGGAAGATTATTTCAACGGCGCCTCGGATATGGGGCGCTTCAACAATCCGGACAAGCTTCCTCTCTTCATGGCGGCATCCTGTCAGGTATCCCATTTTGATTACTGGGGTTTTGAAAGTTTGGGACAAAAGACAGTTTTGTTGAACAATCTCGGCGCGATAGCATCCTATTCCGCCACCAGGGTAAGCGCGCCCTACAGCAATGCGCCGATGATGGAGTTTCTCCTGAGCAACCTCACCAACGGCCGCCATCCGCTGGGCCAGTCGATCATGATGGCCAAGATCCAGTACACCCAGAGCAACGATAACGACGCCACTTACGTGCTTTTGGGCGATCCCCTGCTCCCGGCGGTGCCTCCCGTCCGCGACAGCCTGATGACCCTGACGGGACAAACCCCGGCATCACCAAAAGCGTTGCTTCAAGCCAGGGAACTCGCCACGATCGGGGGCAGCTTTTCCCCCTCACAGACAACTGGTGAAGCAGAGGTCAGGGTGTTCAACACGGAAACTGAAAGGGATCTGGACTGGCAGACCCGGGTGAGCCACCGCGGCGCGCCTCTCTTTGCGGGACGCGCCAGCGTGAACGGGGGTGCTTATGAGAGTTCATTCATTGTCCCGGACGACGTGACCACAGGCAATACAGGCCTGATCGTTTCCTACCTTTGGGACCCTGCCCTGAAGCAGGATTTCACGAACTACCTGCATCCCCTTTCCTTGAGCGATGAGGCTGTCACTGCGGAAAACCCGGATGCCCCCAGGATCGATCTCTACCTCGGAAGTTACGATTTCCGCCCGGGAGACACGGTGGGAACCAACCCCACGCTCTATGCCAGGATCTCCGACAGCAACGGGATCAACGTTTCCGGAAGTGCCGGGCACAACATCCTGCTGATCTTGGACAACGCGGTCCAACCCCTGCCTGTGACGGATCATTTCAACTACGACAAGGATTCATACACCGCCGGTGTGCTCATCTATCCTTTGGTTGGATTGGCGGAAGGTTCGCATACTCTTCAGTTGATTGCGTTTGACAACTTCAACCTTCCCGCGGTAGCCACCAGCGATTTCCTCGTGAGGCAATCCGGAGAACTGGCCATCGAGCGTTTCCTGATCTATCCCAACCCCATGCAATCATCGACCAGCTTCACTTTCATGCTCTCCCGCGACTGTGAGCTCAGCGTCGATATCTACTCCCTCACAGGGAAAAAGGTGCACAGCCTCCAAGCCAGCGGCCGCCAGGGTTTCAATGCCATTCCCTGGGACGGGCGGGACAAGCGTGGCGACCGTTTGGCCAACAACACCTACTTCGTGAAACTTCGCGCCACCGCCGACAGCATCAAGGCCGAGGCTACGGAGCGCCTGGTCATCTATAAATAAGGAAAAACCATGCTTCTCTACAACACCAGAACCCGCGCCAAGGAGGAATTTGTGCCCCTCACTCCGGGCCGGGTGAAGATCTATGCCTGCGGCCCCACAGTCTATAACTATTTCCATATCGGCAACGCCCGCGCCTTTCTCACCTTCGACGTCCTCCGCCGCTATTTCGAATTCCGGGGCTTCAAGGTGGATTACGTGCAAAACATCACCGACATCGAGGACAAGATCATCGCCCAGTCGCTGGAAGAGGAGGTGCCTTTCAGGGAGATCGCGGAAAAATATGCCCAGGCCTTTTTGGAGGACAGCTCCGCGCTGGGGATCCGCAAGCCCACCCATCAGCCCCGGGCCACGGAGGTGATGCCGGAGATCATCGCCGCCATCGGCAGCCTGGTGACCAAAGGCTATGCCTACGAAGTGCATGGCGACGTCTATTTCGATACCTCCGCCCAGCCTGAATACGGCAGCCTTTCGGGTAAAAAGACCGAGGAGCAGCTTCCCGGCGCGAGAGTGATGGAAAACACCCAAAAACGCAACCCCGCCGACTTCACCCTCTGGAAGGCCGGCAAACCCGGAGAACCGGTCTGGCAAAGCCCCTGGGGCGAAGGGCGTCCAGGCTGGCACACGGAGTGCGTGGTGATGAGCCAGAAATACTTGGGCGAGACCTTCGACATCCACGGCGGCGGGATCGACCTGATCTTTCCCCACCACGAGAACGAACTGGCCCAGGCCCTCGCCCTCACTGGCAAACCCCTGGCCAGATACTGGATGCACAACGGTTTTTTGAACATCGACGGCGACAAGATGAGCAAAAGCCTGAACAACTATTTCACGACCCGCGACATCCTTGCCCAAAACAGCGCGGAAGCCATCCGCTTCTTCTTTCTTTCCAAACACTATCGCTCCCCCATCGACTTCACCCGCGGGATCATGCAGGAGTCCGAGCGTGCGGTAGGCAATTTCTATTCTGCCCTGCGCGGCGTTGATTACACGAATGTCATCTGCTCCCCGGACGGCGGCTTCGCACAGCAGGAACAAGCCTTTATCGAGGCCATGGACGACGATCTGAACACCGCCAAAGCCCTGGCCATCCTCTTCGAACTCGTCCGTCACTGCAAAAACGAGCAGTTGCCCAGGTCTCAACGGGAGCAGGCGGCATTAATGCTGGTTAGGCTCGGAGAGGTGCTTGGCTTCTTTTCAGATCTCTGCGGGAAGCTCGAGGACAAGCTGCCCGATCTTTCCCGTGAGTTGGTGGACCTGCTGCTGCGCTACCGCCGCGAAGCCCGCGAAAACAAGGATTGGGTCCTCTCGGACAAGATCAGGGATGACCTGGACTATCTGGGTATCGAGCTCCGGGACACGCCGGAAGGCTGTGCGTGGAAACTTAAAGATTAGGAATCTCTCATGAACACCAAACGCAGAATCATTCTGATCCTCTTTCTGGCAGTGCTCCTGCTGCTGGCAGCCTATGGGCTGCTCAGCCACCTGCGCCCCGCCCTCCTGAACAAACCTGAAAGCATGGCCTTCAACCCCCAAAACGGCTGTTTCCTGATCTCAAACGTGGGCAGCGGACAAATCCTCTCCCTCGACGCGAAGGGAAACTACACTGTCTTCGCCTCCGGGTTGGACTCCCCCCGCGGCCTCAAGGCAGTTGATGGATCGCTCTGGGTGGCGGACAACGCCAGCCTCACATCCCTTGACCTCAAGACCGGAGCCGCCCAAACCAGCGTCCCGCTTGCAGGCGCGAAAATGCTCAACGACATCGAAAGCGATCCCGGCGGACGGCTCTATGTTACGGA
This sequence comes from Candidatus Cloacimonadota bacterium, assembly GCA_017995495.1. Lineage (GTDB taxonomy): Bacteria > Cloacimonadota > Cloacimonadia > Cloacimonadales > Cloacimonadaceae > Syntrophosphaera. The sequence goes on along the minus strand of JAGOIS010000035.1, from coordinate 4,302 downwards.
CACTCAGGCGAACCGGATCTTCGTTCACGACCCCGCCACCGGCCAAACGGAAAGCCTGGCCTCGCCGCTGCTGAAAGCGCCAAACGGCATTGTCTTCGACGCTTCCAGAAACCTGATGCTGATCGTCAGTTTCGCCAAAAAATCCCCCCTCCTCTCCCTGGACCTGGCCACCGGCGGATTCAGCGTCCTCAAAACCATGTCCCATGACGATCTGGACGGTATCGTGATCGACTCCCAGGGCTGGATCTATTACAGCTCCTGGGCGGGGAAATCCATCCACAGGATGTCTCCGGACGGGGCTGAGATCTCCCTCTGGCAATCGGACCTGCGATCCCCCGCTGATATCTATTACCACCAGGACACCAACGAGATCCTCGTCCCCCTTTTGGAAAAGAACGAGATCCGGCGCTTCGCGGTGGATTGAGGCGGCGGTGGCGAAATCCTCGCTGGAGTCTGTGGAACTGCTCCCCCACTCCGTGATCAAGAGATTCGCCGCTGCTGAAGCCTTCCACCGTGAGTTGAGGGTCTATCAGGCAAACCTGCCCATGGTGCCGAAGCTGATCCGTTTCGAAGAACGGGATTGGATCGAGATGGAGCGGATCGAAGGCCAGCCTTATCTGGATCGGGATTTCAACCCCGAAGCTGCCGCCAACCTTGCCGCGGCGATCGCCCGCTTCCACCTGGCCTGGTTCAGCGAGGACATCTGCCTCTGCCATTGGGACAACCAGCCGGCCAACCTCCTTCGCTCCGGTGACGCTTATTATTTTCTTGATTTCAGCGATTCCCGCCTCGCCCCGCCGGAAGCCGACGTTTCCCACCTGCTCCTCTTTTGGGCCGCCGAATTCGACCTCACTGCCAATCAAGACCTCCTTGATGGCTTCCTCGCCGCTTATCAGAGTTTGATCCCGCTCGATCCGCTCCGCTGGAGCAACGCCCTGGACCAAAGCCTGGAGAGGTTTTCCCGGCGCAGGAAATTGCACTCCCACCCCGGCCACCACACCGATAATGGTTGTTTTAACGCCAATCTCCGGCTCCTCCGGGATCTCATCCGCCAACCCGGGAAAATCCCTTGACCGATTTGCCCGCCGTGAAAATATCAGCCAAATCAGCTTAGGAGTTGATCCAAGCCATGAGTTTTTTTGATGTTCTGAACCTTTTGGGCGGTCTGGCGCTCTTCCTTTTCGGCATGAACATGATGAGCGACAACCTCCAGGCCGTGGCCGGAAACGAGATGCGCCGCATCCTCAAGAAGATCACCAACACCCCCTTCAAAGGCGTTTTGGTGGGCCTCGGCATCACCGGCATCATCCAGAGCAGTTCGGCCACCACGGTGATGCTGATCGGGTTGGTCAACGCCGGGATCATGAACCTGCGGCAGGCCGTGGGAGTGGTGATGGGGGCCAATATCGGCACCACCGTCACTGCCCAGCTGATCGCGTTCAATATCGGCGACCTCGCCCTGGCCTTCGTGATCATCGGCGTAGTGGGGATGTTCGCAAAGCGCAGCCGCAGGATGGAATACTGGAGTCTGATCATCCTCGGTTTCGGCCTCCTGTTCGTGGGCTTGAACCTGATGTCCGCCTCGGTCGCGGTCCTGAAGGATTCGCCTTTTACCAGGCAAATTCTGGCTCGGGCGGCTGATTACCCTCTGCTGGCTATCCTGGCCGGAACGCTCTTCACCATGATCATCCAAAGTTCCTCCGCCTCGGTGGGGATCGTGATGGTGCTGGCCACCAACGGCCTCATCACCTTTGAAGGCGCCATGTATCTGGTTTATGGAGACAACATCGGCACCACCGTCACCGCCTGGCTCGCCGGCCTGGGGGCGAACAACACCGCCAGGAGGGTGGCCCTCGTGCACTCCATGTTTAACGTCATCGGAACGGTCATCATCGCCACCCTCACCTATCAGGGCGTTTACAAAGTGTTCATCAACTCCATCACCCCCGGCAACGTTTACCTCGGCGAAAACATGGGTAGGCACATAGCCAACGCCCATTCCTTTTTCAACATCCTGAACACGATCTGGATGCTGCCCTTCGCCGGGCTCCTCGCCAAACTGGCGGAACGCATCATCCCCAAGGACCCCGAGGACCTCATCTCCCTGGGCGAACCCAAACACCTGAACTACCATCTGATCAACGATTCCTACCTGGCCATGGAACAATCCCTGAAAGAAATGAGGGAAATGTTGCGCCTGGTCCGGCTGGGTCTGTTCGTGTCCTATGAGGCGTTCCGGGATAAGAACTACAAGAAACAGGTCCGGGTGTCCAGCATCGAAAACGCCATCGACCACCTCCAACGCGAGATCACCCGCTACCTGGTGGCCGTGAACGAACGCACCAACGCCCAAAGCATCATCCAGAAGATCCCCGCCCTCCTCCACAGCGTGAACGACATCGAGAAGATCGGCGACTTCACCGAAGAGGTGAACCGCATCCTCAACTACCAGGTTCCGGCCCAGAAAAACCCCCTCTGCCCGGATTTCCGCACCATGATAGAAGAATTCCACGCCCGCGTGCTGGAAATGCTCGACCTCTCCATCGACTACCTGGAAGAACTGAAACCCCTCTACACCTACAAGATCATCGAATGCGAAGGACGCATCAACGAAATGCACCGCAGCCTCCGCGCCCGCATCATGAGCCAGATCCAGAACGCTGAATGCGATCCCGTGGGCGGACTCAATACCATCGACTACATCGACGCCATGGAACTCATCGCCGACAAACTCAAAAACCTCGTCAAAGCCGGAACCCACGATTTCATCTACAAGGTGGACATCCTGGAGGACGACGAGGACGCCCCCGCCCCGATTCTGCCCCATATTTGATCCTTGCCCCCTCGATTTGACAAGTGCCAAAAGAGATTTGCAGCTTAGCAGATGAACAGATGAACAGAGGGGCAGATTAACTGGTGAACAGGTGAACAGAGGGGCAGATTAACGGGTGAACAGATGAACAGATTGACAGGGACCACACCATCCCCTTCCTGGAAATCGTCAGCGAGCAGGACCGCCTGGCCGGAGAACGTAAACTGGTGGACCTCCTGGTGGGAAAATACGGCGGAAAAGCCCTTCATTCCAGCCTGATGAACTCCTCCCATATGAGGAAAAGGGAGTTCAACGAATGCATCGCCGGATTGATCGACAGGGAGGCGATCAGCGTGGAGGCGTCCAATCTGATTAGCGGCAGAGTTGGAAAAGTGTATGTGCTCTCACCTCTGATCCTGGAATCCTGGAAAAAATGACTGACTAAGCGGGGCGGTGCAAACCTCCCCGCTTCTTTTGTTCGTGTGATGAACACGGTGTGGTCGATTCCATTCACTGCGATCTTTCCTTAAACCAGTTTCTTCACAATACAGAAAACAAGGTTGTGAATTTATATACCCGCTCTGCTACTGGGTTTGAAGCCATTCTTTCACAAAACATCGGGACTCCTTCCTCTCCGGAAAAGTATCCCTATCCTCTATATAAATCTATATATAAATATATTACTATATACTATATAATATACTTATATTATTATATGATATATGGTTATGAGATTGTAGCAGTGCATGCTGCATCGGACTCCGGGCGGGAGTGGAGTAGCTGTTTTTTGTGAAAGAATAGCCTGTAATGCTGATCAATAAAGGGAAAAAAGGATTCACAAGGTTTTTGCCGGGTTTATGAATTTGTGAATTTACCCCCTTGGTCTGTTGATCCCCTTCCCGCCCTTCAATGCTCCGCTTATCCCCAAGCCATGCCCGGGTTATGGGCGGATCCAGCCATCGCCTGGACATGAGCCGGACTTTGGCCCGACATCCACGCTCAGGAGTGATGTCAGGATCGGGGTGGCAAAATCTGTTTGCCACAGCGGCCGGAGGACGCTTCCCAGGCAGCTCCGCTGCCTCTGTCGAACGGGAATTCGACAGCCCCATCGGCGCCCCAGCCGCCCGCTGGAGTCCAGCGAGCGCAGTGAGCATGGACTCCAGCAGCCCCCCAGCATCCAGCCCCGCCCTGTCATTCCGGGGAAGTGGCCCCGTCGGAGTTCTCGCCGGAAAACTTGTTTGCCGGTGGGGTGATTCGAGTCCAGCCCTTGAGGCAATAGCCAAACCCCCGCTGGAGTCCAAGCTCGTTCCTCGCTGGACTCCAGCCTGGCCCTCCGTTCCATTCTTTCACCCCAGTCATCCCTTTCATCCTGTTCATCCCTGATCTATTTATTCGTGTTATTCGTGTAATTCGTGGACAGTCTCTTTTGGACACGGCGCTTCGGCGAGCGCCGCTACTTCCGCAGGATCGGCATCCTGCGCTACTTATCC
>JAGOIS010000034.1 GCA_017995495.1 Candidatus Cloacimonadota bacterium | reverse complement strand
GAGCTGGCTTGGGCTCGGCTTTGGGGGCAGCGGGGGCGGGAGTTGGCGCTGGGGCCGGAGCGGCTTGAGGCGCGGGCCTGGATGCCTGGAGTGGAGCGGCGGGAGCGGAACGGACCACTCTGGGAGCGCCACCCTTTTCGGAGACCTCCACCAGGAAATGCTCTTCGTCGATGAAGACGTCGAACTGGCGCAGCCCGTCAGGTTTGGCGACCGGCTCCTTTTTTTCCACCATCAGGCCGGCTTTGGCCTTTTGGCAGAGCTCTTCCTGGCGCTTCACCTCTTCCAAGGTGACAGGTTTCATCTCCGCGGGCATGGGCTTGAGGCCGTATTTGATCTTGAGGAACTTTTTACCTGTGAGGTTGTAAAGAGCAACGATGAGGGCGTCGTCGAGGTCCTTGGCCAGGCCTTCGGTTTCCTTCTTCACATTGTCCAGGGCGGGTTCGATCACGTCGCCGGGACGCGCGGTGATTGGCTTTTCCCCCCGGGGATAGCCTTTGAGGGCCTTTTTCTGCACGTCGGGATCGATGGGCAGGGTGGTCTTGCCATAAAGGCCGTAGCAAAGGTCCTTCACCTGCTCGGTGATACGGGCGTATTCTCCTTCTTTGGTGTCGAAAAGGGCGTTGTTCACGGCCTGGATGCCCACGATCTGGCTGGTGGGGGTCACCAGCGGGATCTGGCCCAGTTCCTTGCGTACCTTGGGAATTTCCGCGAAAACATCTTCCAGCCTGTCCAGAGCGTCCATCTGGCGGAGTTGGTTCACCAGGTTGGAGAGCATTCCGCCAGGGGTTTGGTGGATGATCACGTCGGTATCGATGATGTTGAATTTCGTGTTGTCGGCGAACTGGAGGTATTTGGGGATGTCTTTTTCCATTTCCTTGCCAATCTTGTTCAGCAGGAGGATGTCGAAACCGGTGTCGCGGTTGGTGCCCAACAGCGCGTTCACAAAGGGTTCCACGGCCGGATGGGAGGTGCGGTAGGCGTAGGGGCCCAGGCAGGTGTCGATGATGTCCACCCCGGCCTCGATGGCCTTGAACAGCGACAGATCGCCCATCCCGCTGGTGAAGTGGGTGTGCAGGTGCACCGGCACTTTCACGGTTTCCTTCAGCGCCTTCACGAGGTCGTAGGCGTCATAGGGTGCCACCAGGCCCGCCATGTCCTTGATGCAGACGGTGTCCGCGCCCATCTCTTCCAGCTGTTTGGCTTTCTTGGTATAGTATTCGATGTTGTAGATGTCGCCGCCCATCCGCTGTTCCGTAAGGCTGTAGCAGATGGTGCCCTGGAAGTGTTTGTGGTTCTTTTTGATGATCTTCACCGCAGTTTGGAAATTGCGGAAATCGTTGAGGGCATCGAACACGCGGAAGATATCTATCCCGTTGTCGCAGGCGCGCTGGACGAAGGCCTCCACCACGTCGTCGGCGTAGTTTTGGTAGCCCACCAGGTTCTGGCCACGCAGCAGCATCGAAAAGGGGGTTTTGGTGATATGTTTTTTCAGCACGCGGATGCGTTCCCAGGGGTCCTCGCCCAGAAAGCGGTGCATGGTGTCGAAAGTGGCGCCGCCCCATACTTCCATCGAATAAAAACCCACCCGGTCCATCAGTTCCGCCACGTGGAGCAGATCCTCGGTGCGGCCGCGGGTAGCGAAGAGCGATTGATGCCCGTCGCGGAACGACAGGTCCTGAATCTTGATCGGGTTGGCCGCCTTGGGCCGGTCGGCCTCATAGCGCATCGCGCTGTATTCCAAGATGCCATGTTTGTGCATGGTGTCTCCTTCTATCTGATTCTTTTAATAATTCTGCGTTGGGTGAGCTCACGGTAGAGCATGGTTTGCTGACGGCCGTAATGCTGCCAGACACTGGGGGCGTTTTCCAGCGGGCGCTGGGGATAGGGGATGTTGGCTTCGGAAGAGATCAGGGCCAGCACTCCGGCCAGGGCGGCGAGTTCTTTCTTTTTCTGTGTCATGGCTTCAGAAATTCCTCAGGCCGGGATGTTGCCGTGTTTCTTGGGTGGCAGGCTTTCGCTCTTGCTGGAGAGGATCTCCAAGGCGTCGATCAGCCGTTTGCGGGTTTCGGACGGCATGATCACGGCATCCACATAACCTCTGGAAGCCGCCACATAGGGGTTGTTGAACTCCTCTTCGTAGATCTGGATCATCTCGGCGCGCTTGGCGGCCTTGTCCTCGGCGGCTTCGATCTCCTTGCGGAAGATGATGTTGGCAGCGCCCTGAGCGCCCATCACGGCTATCTCGGCACCGGGCCAGGCCAGCACCATGTCGGCTCCCAGATGACGGCTGCTCATGGCGATGTAGCTGCCGCCGTAATCTTTGCGCGTTACCACCGTCAGTTTGGGCACCGTGGCCTCGGAATAGCACCACAGCAGTTTGGCACCGTGGCGGATGATGCCGTTGTGTTCCTGCTGGGTTCCGGGCAAATAGCCGGGAACGTCCACGAAGGTGAGCAGCGGGATGTTGAAGGCGTCGCAAAAGCGGATGAAGCGGGTGGCCTTGTCCGAGGCATCGATGTCCAGGCAGCCGGCCAGCACTTTCGGCTGGTTCGCCACCACCCCAACCACGCGCCCGTTCAGGCGTCCGAAGCCCACGATGATGTTTTGGGCATAGTAGAGGTGCGGCTCGAAAAAGTTGCCGTCGTCCAGCACGGTCTTGATCACTTCGTGCATGGAATAGCTTTCCTTGGGGCTGTCCGGAATGATGGTGTCCAGGTTCGGGCAGAGCCGCCAGGGATCGTCCGCGCACTCTGTTCTGGGCGCGTCTTCCATGTTGTTGGCGGGCAGGTAGGAGAGCAGGATCTTGATCTGCTGGATGGCGTCGGCGTCGTTCTCACAGGCGAAGTGGGCGTTTCCGCTCTTGGAATTGTGGGCCATGGCGCCTCCCAATTCTTCCTGGGTGGTTTCCTCGCCGGTGACGGCGCGGATCACGTCCGGGCCTGTGATGAACATGAAACTGGTGTGCTTGACCATGAACACGAAATCCGTCATGGCCGGGGAATAGACCGCTCCGCCGGCGCAGGGCCCCATGATCGCGGTGATCTGGGGGATCACTCCGCTGGCGCGGGAATTGCGGTAAAAGATGTCTCCGTAACCCTTCAGGGAATCAACCCCTTCCTGGATGCGGGCGCCGCCGCTGTCCTGGATGCCGATCAGGGGAACTCCGCTCTTGAGCGCCATATCCATGATCTTGCAGATCTTGGCGGCGTGCATTTCGCCGAGAGATCCGCCCCGGGAGGTGAAATCCTGCGAAAAGGCGAACACCGGACGCCCGTCCACCAGGCCGTGGCCGGTGATCACGCCGTCCGAGGCGATCTCGGTTTTCTCCATGCCAAAATTGTCACAGCGGTGCCGCACGAACATGTCCAGCTCCCGGAAGGTGCCAGGATCAAAAAGCAGGTCCAACCGCTCGCGGGCGGTCAGTTTGCCTCCCGCTCGCTGTTTTTCCACGGCTTTGGCGCCGCCCATCTGCAGGGTTTTTTGTTCCTTATCCAGCAATTTCTGGATCGCGTCCCTGGTTGAAAGCATGTCTATATCCCCTTTCTAAGGTTTGTTTTACGGTGTTTGAGGCCAGGCTCAGCAGCCCGGACCGGATAATTTTCCAAGATCTGCGTCTGCCAATTTTCGTCAAGAAAAAGAGGGAAAAGAACGGGGGTGGTGTAATTTGGCGGAATTTCCGGGAGAGGTGATCCCTCTGAGACTGGGGCTATCGATAGCAGTATTGCACCGCCTTTCCCAAGTGTTGTTGTGGCTGGATGGAGAGCTCCAGATCGTTCAGGAAGCGCATCTCCAGAACCGGGGTGCAGGTTCGAGAAGGGGTTGCGAAGCTTGGCGATGACGATTTTCTTGACAGATGACGGCCTGGCTGGCAACTGAATCCAGTGGACTTATCCTGAAAACGAGGTTTGCGATGCCAGGTGCCCTGATCGGTTTAAGCATGAGCTACATGCAGTTGGGAAAGTATTTCCAGTTTCACGTGCGCGATACCTATATCGACGCGATATACGCCAATGGCGGACTGCCCTTTCCCATCCCCTGTACGGACAACAAGGCGGCCTTGAAAAAATATCTGGAGCCTTTGGGCTCGGTGGTGTTGATCGGCGGACAGGACTACCCTCCCGAACTCTATGGCCAGAAACCGCATCCGGAGACTCAGAAGATGCACGAACGTCGCGTCCGGGGTGACCTGGCCCTGCTGGAAACAGCCCTGGAACTCAACAAGCCTTTGCTGGGCATCTGCGCCGGCATGCAACTGATCAATATCCACTTCGGTGGGGCACTGATCCAGCACATTGCCGAAGCGGAGGCTCACCAGGGTGATAAACTTCATCGGGTGAGGATCCTGGGAGGACACTGGCTGCCCCGGATCTTTGGCCGCGAACAGATCTTGGTGAACTCAAACCACCATCAGGCGGTGGATCCAGAGCGCCTTGGAACCGGCCTGGAGATCGTCGCCGTAGCTGAGGACGGGATGGTGGAGGCCATCGAATACCGCGCGGAACAGATGGTATTAGGCGTCCAGTGGCATCCGGAGCGGATCAGGGATCAAGCTGCCAGCCGCCCCTTGTTCAAATTTCTGTCAGAGTTGGCACAAAAATGAGAAGGGGCGCCAGCCGGCACCCCTTCAGAGTTAATGGGGAAAGGCTCATTTTCCCGCCACGCTCACATCCTTGCAGAGCAGGGCGGGCAGCTTGTGGGAGCCAAGATTCAGCTGTTTGTTTTCAATTGCCTCCACATTGGACAGGGTTTCGTAGGCGTTGCCGGAGAGCAGGCAATCTTTCACCCGGCCTGTGATGCGGCCGTTTTCGATCATGAAGCCCGTGGAAACGCCAACGGAATAATCGCCATGCAACACATTGCCGGAATGCGCCCCCATCAGGAATTGGACCATTATCCCCTCCCTGATGCCAGAGATCATATCCTGCAGAGACGCATCCCCCGCTGCCAGGATCAGATTCCCGGCCTGGGCTGAGGGCATTGCTTCCACCGCATGCCGGGCACCGCATCCGTTGGGCTCCAAGTTCAGTTTGGAAGCGTAATTCAGGTCGGTGGGAAAGGCGCTGAAGACGCCGTTTTCGATCAGGGTGAGCCTGCGGGTGGGCGTTCCCTCCCCGTCGAAGCTGCCGGCATCGGAAAGCTCCAGATCAAAGGGATCGCGGATGAGGCTGAGCTTGTCCGAAACTATCTGTTCCCCCAGCTTGCCGCAGAGGGGAGATACCTTGTTGTAGATGTTCACCGGCGAGGAAGCGGCGCCAAATCTGGACAGCAGCGCAAAGAGTGAAATGGGGGCAAAGATCACAGGCAGCTTCTTGGTGGGTGGCACCACCTCATTCTGGCTGAGCCGGAAGAGCTCGATCATTTCGTCGAGGTCCGCCTCTTCCAGGTCCAGCAAATCCCTGCCGGTTTTGAAGGTGAAGAGGCCGCTGCCGGTGCCTGGGAAGATAAGCATCGCCTGGGCTGCAAACCATGACGACTTCTCCCCAAGATCGGTACCGGCGCTGTTCATGATCCCTGCGCCGCCGCTACCGTAGCCGAAACTGACGTTAACCTGGCCTTCGATCCTGGCGCGAATGTAGCCGATGATCCGCTGGCCGGCGGCGATCAGGCTTTCTTTGCTCAGCGATTCGATCGAGGGGCGGTAAAGATCAAGTTGGGGCAGGTCCCTGGTGTGGGGAAAGAGAAAATCCACCTCCACGCCATTCTCAGTGCTCAGCAGGGCTTGCTTCAGCAGGGCTTCGCGGTCCAGAAGATTGCGGGTGTGGGCCAGTCCCATATTTCCGTTTTTGATCACCCGCAGGGCGATGCCGGAGCTGAGAGTGCTGTCGCATTTGTCCAGCTTGCCGTCGCTGAATTCCAGCGAGTCACTGGAGTATTCGGAGAAACAAACTTCGGCCTGGTCGGCGGCCTGGGATGCCAGTTTGAGCAGCTTGTCCATTATTTGCCTCCCACGGTAAGGTTTTCAAATAGCACGCTGGGTCCGCCCAGGCAGGAGCGGATGTTGGTCTGGCCTTTGCCGCAGCCGCCGGATTCGGTGAGGATGAAATCACTGCCGATCAGCCGGACGCTGTTCAAGGTTTGATAGAGGTTGCCCACGATGTTGATGTCGCGGATCATTCCGGCTAGTTTGCCGTCCTTCACTATGTATCCGTAATTGGCGCCAAAGGTGAAGTTTTCCCCTGAGGTTTGGCCGCCCATGGCGTCGCAGATATAAAGCCCGTCGCCGAGGGCCGCGAGCAGCTCTTCCAGGCTGGCGGAACTTGGCTCGATGAAGATATTGCCCATGCGCACGATGGGCGCGTATGAGAAATCTTCCGCAATGGCATGACCGGATATGGGTTCGCCGAACTCAGCGGCGGTGAAACGGTCATGCAGACGGCCAGTGAGCACTCCCGCCGTCATCAATTTCACCTTGCGCACTGCCACACCTTCGTCGTCATATTTGTAATAGCCCAGTTGATTGGCCAGGGAGGCATCGTCGGAGATGTTCAGGATATCGGTGCCGAGTTTGGTTCCAATCTGCATTCTGGCCCGCATGGCCGGCAGATCTCGCACGATGTCCGCCTCGGAAAAGTGGCCAAAGGCTTCGTGGGTGAAAACTCCCGCGATGCTTGGATTGAGCACCATGTTGTAGGTGCCGGCCTTCACCGGTTCCGCCCTCAGCAGGTCGGAGGCGATCTTTGCCCGCTTCAGGGCCTCGTCCTCACGGTGCCGCACTTTCTGGAAGCCGTTGCTGCCGCCAAAGGCCATGCGCACCGTCTGGGTGAGTTCACCCGCCTGGGTGATGATCGAGCCGCCAAGCCTGGTGGTCACCAGCTCTTCATTGATCTCGCTTCCCTCGCTGTTGATGAAATACTTGTCGCGATAGACGTCGTAATAATCCAAGTCCACATTGGCAACGTCCGGTTGGGCGAAAAGCAGCTCGGAATAGTGCTTCACCAGGGCCAGTTTTTCCTCCAGCGATATCTGACGCGGATCCTCTTCCAGCCTCGCTTTCACCGTTTCCTTGATCACCGGTGCCGGGGCGATCTTCTTCTGTTCCTGCTGGTGGCTGGACAGGATATCCGCGTTTTCCACAGCCTTGCGGATGGCTTCATCCGCCTGCCGGGGCTGGGTGAAACAGACCGTGGCGAACCCGCCCTTGCGCAGCACCCGCAGCACGTAGCCGTCTCCAAGGTTGGACCCATAGCTGCGAACCTCCTTGTTACTCAGCACCACGCGCTGCACCTGCTTGGTCTCGTAGCGCAGGTCGGCGTAATCGGCCTGCACCTTGCCGAGCATTTCTTTCATGGTTGTGATCATGGCTTCTCCCAAAACTTTAGTTTCGTTTTCCGCTGGCAAACGGGGCGGGATAACCAAGCCGAAGCCGCTTTGGCAAAGGCGTGCGCCCAGATTACCAGTACCTGATTCCTTCAGCCCGGAGGCGGCGTTCTGTCAAGCTCTGTTTTCATTTTCGGGGCTGCCCGTTTTTTCTGCTTGACATAAATGCCAAGCCCCGAATTAATTCCTTATTATGTTTGAAAGCTTGAATCTGAAAAAATCAGCCCTGGTCTGGGCGCTCAGCGCCCTGGCCCTGATCCTGCTTGCCCAGACGGGATACAATGCCGAGCTGATGCGCGCCGCGCTCAACGGCGAGCCTGATGCCCAGTATTCCCTCGGCTGGTGTTATTATCATGGCGAGGGCGTGATGCGTGACCTGCGGGAAGCCGCGAGATGGTATGCGCAGGCGGCTGAGCAGGGGCATCCGGATGCCCAATGCAACCTTGGCTGGTGCTATTTCAAGGGCGAAGGTGTCGCAGAGGATAAGGCAGAGGCTGTAAAATGGTGGAGGACGGCTGCGCAACAGGGAAACTCCTACGCGCAGTACAACCTGGCTTGGAGCTATGAAAACGGATACGGCCTGGCGCGAAACCAGAAGGAAGCCCTGAAATGGTATCGAGAATCAGCCTCCGGGGGCAATCCCATCGCCCAATGCATCCTTGGCTATTATTACTATCTGGGTGATGGAGTGGACACTGATCTGGCAGAGGCTGTGCGTTGGTGGCTGCTGGCCGCTGAGCAGGGAAATGCGGACGCCATGTACAATCTGGGCATTTGCTACGACAACGGTTACGGGGTCGGACAGGATTTTCGGGAAGCCTCCCGATGGTACCGGATGGCAGCCGAAAGCGGAGTTCTGAACCGCCTTCCGGAACTGGGCGAAGAAGCTGGCTCAGTTCCTGTGACCATGCCGGTCGAAGGCGCGGGCAAAGGCTCTTGGGGCAAGGTTTCCGGGGAGGAGGGTTCAGAGAACGGATCAGAAACCGCAACCCAGTCATGGAGGCCAAAACGCGTCCAGCCCAATTGGGAAAAGAATTTTGGGGAGTACTACGAAATAGGCCTCAATTACTACAATGGCGAAGGGGTCGCCCAAGACGAGGAGGAAGCTGTCCGCTGGTGGCTGATGGCGGTCGAGGACGGCGATCCCAGGGCGATGTATGCTCTGGGGGTTTCCTACATGAACGGACACGGCGTCGCCAAGGACAAGGCGGAAGCCGTGCGCTGGTACCAGATGGCGGCGGAAGCAGGCTATCCCAAGGCCCAGAACACCATCGGAGTATGCTACAAGAACGGTACTGGAATCGCCAAGGATCTGGACGAGGCGGTGAAATGGTACCGGCTGGCCGCGCAGCAGGATTACGCCATGGCCCAGAGCAACCTGGGGGTTTGTTACACCAATGGCCAGGGAGTGGAGAAGGACCTCGAGGAAGCTTGTTTTTGGTTCACCCTTGCCGAGTATAACGGTAATGACTCCGCCGAGGCCTACCGTAAAAAAACTGAAGCCCGCCTATCCGCAGAACAAAGGGAGAGAGTTCAGGCCAGGGTGCAAACCTGGCTGGAAAGCGACGGGTAAAAGTCCTTGCCGGATCCGGTTATGGAGGGATCATCCCTGGCTGCCCTGCTCTGAAGCTTCCAGCAGCGTGAAGCAACTGGTCTTGCCCGCCTTGCTTCTCAGGATGAGTTTCTGATATATCTCCGCCACCGGTTCAAGAGGGCTGTGTTCGGCGATGACCACCCCTCCCACTCTCAGCAATGAGCGCTCAAAGATCAGGTCCAGGCTGGGGTTGAGCAATTTTTTGGCATAGGGTGGGTCCAGAAAGATCACATCCCAGCTATCCTCCGAACTCTTCAGGAAAGCATCTGCGCGCTTGCGCCACACGTGGCAATCGCTGCCACAACCCAGCAGATTGATGTTCCTGAGGATGGTCGCGACCGCCGGGGTCGCAAATTCCACCAGATCTGCCCAGACCGCTCCCCGCGACAAGGCTTCCAAACCGAAGGAGCCTGTTCCCGCGAAGAGATCCAGCACCCGCTTGCCTTCATAATCGGAATAAACGCTAAAGATCATCGCGCGGTTGTAGGCTGTGGTGGGCCGGGTGGTCCTGCCCTCCACGGAGAAGAGATTACGTCCCTTGTACCTTCCAGTGATGATGCGCAAGGGTTGCCTCAGGGGCGGGGCTTTTTGGGGCGTCCGCGCGGAAATTTCAGCGCGATCTCCAGCTGCACCGGCTGGGGCTCAAAATCCGGACAGGATACGATGGTCACGCTTGCCGCCTCTTTGCATTTCTTGCGGCAGCGCTCGCACAGTTTGTTGAATTTGGTTACCGCTTTGGCCGGCATCAGCTGCGGTCTTTGGGACCCTGCATCTCCAGAATGACCGCCACCAGATCGCTGAGCCGGACATCGGTGAGTTTCTGGTCCTTGTCGAATCGGCCCAGAAGCGCCACCAACAGGTCTTTCACCGTGAATTCCCGGGCGTCCGGGATGGTCTCGCTTAGGTTGATCTGAGCCTGTTGTTCGATCTCCTGCAGGATCTGGGACAGCATTTCCGCCTCGTTCTCATCCCCTTCCAGCCAGTCCTCGTCCTCTTCAATGTAGATGTCCGCCACCAGGGAGCCGTCACTCAGCTTTTCCCTGGCCCGGGCCAGATTCTCGAAGCCCTGGTGGTCCAGGATCCTCAAATAGGCCAGTTCCTCCGGAGTGAAAAGTTGTTCGATGCGGGGGTCATAGCGGGTCGCGGGATCGCTCAGAATACGCAGATGCAGCGCTTCAATGCTCTCCCGCACGGCCGGCGAAGATTCGGTCTGACTGATCATTTCATACGCGGACAGGGCGTCAAAAAACTGGTTCTGCTCTTCAAAAAGCTTGGCCAGAGTGATGGTTGGCGCCCAGCCTGAACTGTTGGTCTTCATGTGAACTCCCTTTTAATCATCGATTCCAATCTAAGCAAAGCCACTTTTGTGTCAATGAAAACCTTGCCCCCATGAGCCGGTCCGCCGGCAACTCAGTGATGGGGGAGCGCCTGTCACCATTTGGGCTGTTCTGCATTATCGCCCGCCCCTGATGCCTGGCCAAGGCATTAGCCAGAAGGCCTGGATTCCGAGACCCCGGCGTCCAGGACGCCTCCCCGGAATGACACGCGGCTCATTTACTCGCTCGATATGAAAGAGAGCGGAAAATGAGGGGTGGGCAAGTGACATCTTCAGGGCGCATCGAACCAGCATCAATTCAGAGATCGAGTGCCGGGTGATGAAAAATATCCACAACTGTCCCCTAAGCCGTTATAATCCGCCAAGTTTATTCTTGACAAGAAAAGTCAGAATTGCTTTGCTTGTGCTGTTATCTTGAACATTTTTTTGCGGTGTCCCCCCATCTGCATAGTGATGAGGGAATTAAGGAGTCCACCTATGCTTTTTGTGGCAGTAACTGAATGTTTTGACGGAAGGGCATCAGGGTGGACACATGCGTTACAATCTTCGGTAAAAATCCGCTGGCAGAGTTCCGCGAGAAATTTGCTGTTCGATCGGCTATATGAGCCAATATCTGCAACGGCGGGATCAACATCCTCAAACATAACCCCCAACTTCCACGGAGGAAGAAAATGAAGAAAAAACTGATCTTTGCCATCCTGAGCCTTTTTTGCCTGGCTGTGACGGCCAACGCCCTGACTGGGCCGCCGGAACCCGAACCAGATTTAACCAACCGCACAAACATCACCTGGATCGGAAGTTACAACGCATCTTGGCACGAACCCACCAACTG
>JAGOIS010000033.1 GCA_017995495.1 Candidatus Cloacimonadota bacterium | reverse complement strand
TTCACCGGGCAGGGTGTCGCGACGCCGCTGCTGAAGCTGCCGGTGCCGAGGGTGGCTTCCACCGGCAGATTGGAGGTCGGGGTGGCCTGAACCGTGTTGGAGGGATCCGCGGCCTCGCCGTTGTAAATTGCCACCACGTAGTAGCTGTAGGTGGTCTCATTCACCACGGCGCTGTCCGTGTAGGTGAGCCCCGTCACAGTGGTGAGCAGGCTGCCGTCACGGAAGATCTGGTATCCGCTGGGGATTCCGAAATAGGGCGCGTCCCAACTGAGTGCCACAAAGCCGTTGCCGGCTTCCGCCAACAGATTCTGGGCGGGATAGAGCTCGGCGGACATCGGGAAGAGCCTCAGCCTCAGGTTGGGCTGGTTGTTGCTGGCGGTCAGCGAGGTCGGCTGGGATGTATCGCTGCGGGCCTGGCGCGCGCGGGTGGTTGAGGAATTGGTGTAGGACCAGTAGGGATAATTGGTGATATAGGCTTGATTCCCCTTGATGGTGAGGATGGAGAGGTTGGTGCCGTCATAGGGGAACAGGGTGTCCAGGTTCACCTCCATCCAGCCGCTGGTGGCGGTGTTGGGCCAGTTGCCGCTGTACACCTGGGTATAACCGGTGGTGGAATAGGTCCCGGTGGCCAGGGTGGACGCGGTGGTGTTCTTCATGTAGATGGTCACAGCCTGGATGGTGTTCACGTCCGATCCGCTGGCCTTGTGGAAGGCAATGGACTTGATGGTTCCCGCCGTGCCTATCTCAGTGGACAGGTAGATGGCCTCGTGGCTGGAGTAGTTGTAGTAACGGTCGATGGGATAGGACTGGGTGGAGGTGCCATTGCCGATGGTTATTTCGATGGCCGGATTGGCTGTGGGGAAGGCCGACACAGTGTTCGAGGGATCAGATTCCTCAGTGTCGTAGATGGCCGTTACATAGTATTGGTAGTTGGTGTCGTTGATCACGTTGGTGTCGGTGTAGGTGAGGTCTCCCGTGCTGGCCAGGAAGCTGCCATCGCGGTGGATCTTGTAACTGGTGGGGCTCCCGGAAGCCGGAGCCTGCCATTCCAGGTCCACAAACGCGTTGCCAGAGGTGGCCACCAAATTGCGCGGCGGGGCATAGTAGATGCCCATGGGCGGGAAGATGATGTGATCCAGCCAAGCGCAGTCGCTGCCAGTATCCCCGGATCCATCCTTGGAATAGGTCCATTTGAGGGTGTGGGGTCCGGAAGACATGGTATAACTGGCTTCCGACCAGCCCGCGGAACCGGACCACTCTCCCTGCTGCACATTGTCTATGTAGAAGCGGAGATAGTCCCATCCGGATTCCGATGAAACCTTGTACCAAAAACTAACGTTATCCGCTGAGCTGATCACCACAGGCAGGCTGAGGGTGGTGCTGGAGCTGCCGCCAATGTCTCCGGACTTGGCGGAGTAGGTGCCGGAGAACTTTTCCGAGGCCTGAACCGACCAAGGCACCGAGCTGCTGTTTTCCCAAGGGTAGAGGGTGAAGTCGCCAGACTCAAAGCCCTCATCCGGAGGTGCCAGCAGGGTGATCGTGATGCTGCGGCTAACGCTGTTGTCATCATTGTCGGTGGCTGCAGCCCGGATGGTGTGGGTCCCGCCTGGCAGTCCGTTGGTGTCCCAAACCCAGGAATAGGGGCTGGAAGTATCGGTGGTCTGCAGTGCATCATCCAGGTAGAAGGCCACGCCGGTGATATAACCGTCGGTATCAGTGGCGGTGGCATTCACGGTGATAATGCTGTTCAGGTCGATCACCGCGCCGTTGGCGGGCTCTGTGATGGAGAGCGAGGGCAGGGTGGGATCCGCCGCCAAAATGGCTTGATAGGCGTTGATGCGTCCGGTTCCCAGCATCCCAAGGTAACCTTGGTTGACCCCATAGTGATCATCGGCGCTGTCCCTGATCAGGTCGGCCAGTTCCGCGTTTGAGAGGACGCGTCCGTTGCGGTAGGCAAAAGATACCACCAGAGCCGCCACGCCTGAGGTGTGCGGACAGGCCATCGAGGTGCCCTGATAGAAATCATAGGAGTTGCCTGTCACTGTGCTCAGGACGCCCTGTTCTTCAGCGCTGTCCGTGTCACCGCCGGGAGCTGAAACATCAACCCAGGCGCCGTAGTTGGAATAATCCACCTTCTGGTCGTTGTGGTCGGTGGAGGCAACGGCAAAGGAACCGCTGTAGCAGCCGGGATAGTAATCGCCTGTGCCATAGCTGTTTCCCGCGGCATAGATCGTGATACCGCCATCCAATACAACTCCGCCGCCATTGGCATTGAAATAGTCTATGCCGTCCAATACTGACTGCTCATAATAACCTGCCGAGGTGTAGCCCCAGCTGTTCTGGGAAATACAGGCCCCGTTGTCGGCTCCGTACACGGGAGCTGTTTCAAAACCGCTGCCGCCGGATGAACCCAGAAAAACCTGGGTGCTCATCAGCCGGACCCCGTTCCCGGAACCCGTGCCCCCGGCTATTCCGGAAACACCTACCCCATTGTTGGTTACGGCTCCGATGGTGCCTGAAGTGTGAGTCCCGTGATCTCCGGGTGAGATGGTCCCGGTACCGCTCGTAAAATTGTATCCGTAGATATCGTCCACGTAGCCGTTGCCGTCATCATCGATCCCGTTGCCGGCTACTTCACCACTATTGATCCACATGTTGGCGGCCAGGTCAGGATGGTTGAACTGGATCCCCTGGTCTTCCACGGCCACCACCACTTCGGCATTGCCGGCTTCCAGGTCCCAGGCCTCGGGCAGGTCGATGTCGGCGTCCACCGTTCCGCCGGTCTGGCCGGTGTTGTTGTAGTGCCACTGTTCATCATAACGCGGATCGTTTGGTGTCCAGCGGGAAAGCTGGCCTGCTTCGATCAGGTTTTTTGCCAGATCGTCACTCGCGCCGTAAAGCACTTTCGCGTAAACTGGTTCGGCCCATTGCACGCTGCCGGCTTTGGCACGGTAGGCCATCACGATGTCGCGGATGTTCGCCCGGCTGTCAATCTGCAGGTCAAACCAAAGATGCAGGCCCCATTCGATGTGGCGCCAACCCCATTTGTTGTTCCGGGACACGTCTCCGAAAACGGGGGTGATCTTTGTGATCCCAAATTGTTGGGTCAGCTCGTCCAGTTCGGCGATGCCAAAGCTGGCCAGGCTGCCGTTTTCGTAGCGGAAAGCCTGTACCTGGGGCGATCTCGCCTCGCTGAGTTTGATCCTGATATGGCCGGGTTCGATGGCACTGTCAGGAGCCTGATAAATATCAATGAAGGGACGTTCGCCAAATCGCGGTGCGGCGGCGAGGCTGAGCGTGCTGAATACGATGATCAGCGCGATCAGGAGGGGTTTAATTCTGTTCATAAGTCCTTCTCTTCTCCTTAAAAGGGATTTAGTTTATCTCATTTTCCACAAAATCGCAGGCAGAGATTTGTCAATCAGTTTCTCTGTCCACGGCATACAAGCAGACCAGATCACACATCAGGCATGGTTGGCAGAAAATGAGAAAGCGCCCAGAAAAAAAACCGGCCCAGCGTCCCAAAGGTGGGCGGGGCCGGAGTGATTTTCGGCTGTTATTTTCTACAGAGACTATTCAGCCTTTAACATCAACAGGGCTTTTACTTGATAGAAAGCCCGGTCGTGGATCTCTGAGTCCACATAATTCAGATCTTCGGTGTAAGCCAGGTGGGTAAACTCTCCGAAGGGTTCCAGCGAACGCAAGACCTGATACCGGTTGGCGTTGGTAACCATGCCCCAGGAAACGGTCACTCCGCTGGTCCCGTTGGGGGCGATGGAGATCTCCGGGGCTGCAAGCGCGGAGGGATTCAGGTTGAATTGCACGTTGGGGCGGTAGACTGTGGCAGAACCTCCAGTGAAGATGTTGGTCTGATCGCTGTAATCGCTGCGCACATAACGGTAACCGCTGGTCACAGACGTGTACTGCGTGGTACCGGAGGATGTCCAGGAGCCGATCTGGCTGAAGGCCGTGTCGATCACGATGTTGTCTGTCCCGTTCCAGGTAAAGGGGTTGGCGAGGGTCAGCATGTTCCAACCTGTCGCCGTGGGCTGATACGAAGTCGAGGACCAAACTTGGGTGAGATTAACGGCAGGGATCCAATTGGCCACGTTGCCCGCGCTGGTGTGTCCCATGCGGATGATGTAGTTGGGCATGGCATTGGAGGGCAAACCAGTGACGTTGAAGCCGATCTGGTTGATGATGGCCGGCCCATAAATGCCTTTGGCATTCAGTTCCGCGGCTGTGTAAACCGACTGGCCATGCAGGCTTTCGTAATACTGGTTGATCGGGCAAGCTTCGCTGGATCCGGAGCTTGAAGTACCGTCGCCGATGATGACATTTACGGGCGGATTGGCGGTGGGGAAGGCGGTCACGGTGTTCGAAGGCTCAGATACACCTTCGGCATAAATGGCCGTCACGTAATATGAGTAGATAATATCGTTGGTGACGGTGATATCGGTGTAGGTGAGGCCGGTGGTGGAGGCAAGGAAAGCACCATCCCTGTAAACGCTGTAGCTGGTGGGGGTTCCGGAACCCGGCGCCAACCAGTTCAATTCCACCACCTTGTTGCCGGAAATGGCGGTCAGGTTGCGCGGGGGTGCATAATATATACCCATGGGGGGAAAGATGATGTGGTCCAGCCAGCCGCAGTCGCTGCCACTATCCACATAAACATCCTTGTAGTAGGTCCAGGCCAGGGTCTTGTTCCCGGACGAGATGGGAAAGCTCGCCAAAGCCCAGCCCGCGGAGCCGGACCATTCGTTTTGCAGCACGCCGTCGATGTAGAAGCGCAGATAGTCGTAGCCAGATTCGGAAGACACTTTATAGTAGAAACTGATGCTTCCGCTCTCGGAGACAGTGATGGGCAGGCTGAGCGTTGTGGTGGAGTTGCTGCCAATGTCTCCGGATTTGGCCGCGTAGGTTCCGGAGAACACTTCCGAGGTCTGGATCGTCCAAGGTACCGAGCTGTTGTTCACCCAAGGGAAAAGAGTGAAGTCGCCGGTCTCAAATCCCTCATCCGGAGGGGCCAGCAGGGTGATGGTGATACTGCGGCTAACGCTGTTGCCGTCGTTATCGGTGGCTGTGGCCATGATGGTGTAAGCTCCGCCGGGCAGACCGTTGGTGTTCCAAACCCAGGAATAGGGGCTGGAAGTGTCGGTGGCTTGCAGTACATCATCCAGGTAGAAGGCCACACCGGTGATGTAACCGTCAGTATCCGTTGCGGTTGCGTTCACCGTGACAATGCTGTTGAGGTCGATCACCGCGCCGCTGGCTGGCTCCGTAATGGTAAGTGACGGCAGGGTGGGATCGGTGGCCAGCAGCGCTTGGTAGGCGTTTATGCGTCCGCTGCCCAGTTTGCCTATGTAGCTTTGGTTCACTCCATAATGGTCGTCGGCGGTGGATTCCAGGATATCCTCCACTTCGGCGCTGCTGAGGGTGCGTCCGTTGCGGTGGGCGAAGGAAACCACCAAAGCCGCCACTCCAGAGGTGTGGGGACAGGCCATCGAGGTGCCCTGATAGAAGCCGTAAGTGCTTCCGCTCCAGCAACTAAGCACGCCCTGGGAAGTAACGCTATTGGTCTCTCCGCCGGGGGCGGAGACGTCCACCCAGGTGTCGTAGTTCGAATACCAGGCTTTGGTGTCGTTGTGGGTGGTGGCGGCCACGGCGAAGACTCCGCTGTAGCAGCCGGGATACCACTGGCCGCTGGATTGGCTGTTGCCCGCGGCGTAAATGGAGATGCCGTTGGACATCACGGTCCCGCCGCCGTTGGCGTTAAAGTAGTCGATGGCGTCCAGAACCGACTGTTCGTAATTGCCCACCGAAGTATATCCCCAGCTGTTCTGGGAAATGCAAGCCCCGTTGTCGGCGGCATAAACCGGAGCAACATCAAATCCGCCGCCTCCTGAGTTGGGATCGAAAACCTGGGTGCTCATCAGCCGCACGCCGTTGCCGGTGCCGGATCCGCCGGCCACGCCGGACACGCCCACGCCGTTGTTGTTCACGCCGGCCACCGTGCCTGACACGTGGCAGCCGTGGTCACCAGCGACAATGGAGTTGGTGTTTTGATAAAAGTTGTAGCCGTTCACGTCGTCAACGTAGCCGTTGCCGTCGTCATCAATGCCGTTTCCGGCAATCTCGCCGGGGTTGATCCACATACTGGCGGCAAGGTCAGGGTGGTTGGCTTGCACGCCCTGGTCCTGGATGCAGACCACCACTTCGGTATGGCCTTTTTCGATGTCCCAGGCCTCGGGCAGGTCGATGTCGGCATCAACCGTTCCGCCGGTCTGTCCGGTGTTGTTGTAATGCCACTGTTCGGCATAACGCGGATCGTTGGGTGTCCAGCGGGAAAGCTGGCCTTCCTCGATCAGTTTTTTGGCCAGGTCGTCCTGCACGCCGTAAAGCACTTTCGCGTAAACCGGTTCGGCCCATTGCACGCTGCCGGCTTTGGCACGGTAGGCCATCACGATGTCGCGGATGTTCGCCCGGCTGTCAACCTGCAGGTCAAACCAAAGATGCAGGCCCCATTCGATGTGGCGCCAACCCCATTTGTTGTTCCGGGACACGTCTCCGAAAACGGGGGTGATCTTTGTGATCCCAAATTGTTGGGTCAGCTCGTCCAGTTCGGCGATGCCAAAGCTGGCCAGGGTGTCGTTTTCGTAGCGGAAAGCCTGCACCTGCGGCGATCTCGCCTCGCTGAGTTTGATCCTGATATGGCCGGGTTCGATGGCACTGTCAGGAACCTGATAAATATCAATGAAGGGACGTTCGCCAAATCGCGGTGCGGCGGCGAGGCTGAGCGTGCTGAATACGATGATCAGCGCGATCAGGAGGGTTTTCATACTGTTCATAAGTCCTTTCCTTCTCCTTGGTGGATTTGTCTTGTCTTGATTGATCAAAAGGATTGTCCGAGTGTTTAGAATGGGTGTCTTCAATTGTTTGATCGCGGCCTGGGACCGCAAACAGAGGCATGAGTGGCTTGGTTGCATATAAGAAAATTTCCTTGTTTGGTTAAGTTTGGAGGCAGCGATCTTTTGTCAATAAAAAAAACCAGCTGGGTGAGCGACAATTTCATGGATCAAGCATTATATCGTTGCAGGATATAATGTTAGCTTCGTTAACCGCTGATTTTCCCTCCTTCTTCTCCCCGCGCCTTTCCCATGATCAATACGGAATAAATACGGGATCAATACGGATTTCATCCGTATTGATCCCGTATTTATTCCGTATTGATCGCCGGAGGGAAACAAGCGCGCGGCATTTATCTTTCTTTCTGGTAATGTTATACACCTGCTCCGGAAAATCTGTCCCCAGCGTCTGGCAGGAGTCGATCGCCATCAGCCAAAATGCGGGCTTGACATAAGGAACGCGCCGGATATCCTATCTATTGAATATGAATTTAAGGATGATAAAATGAAGCAGCAGATAAACCTTGGTATCGACGGCATGCATTGCGCGTCCTGCAGCGCCCGCACGGAGAAAGCCCTGTCCCAGATGAAAGGGGTGAGTTCGGCGCAAGTGAACCTGGCTTTGGAGGAGGCTTCCATCGAATATGACGACCGCTTGGTGAACGAGGAAGACTTTGCCAAACTGATCGGATCGCTGGGTTTTTCGGTGCGGGAATCACCTGTTTTGCAGGAAGATGAGCAGATCAAAACCATGCATGCTTCCAAGCGCCGGATGTGGTGGATGTGGGCTGTGGCGCTCGCCGCGATGGCGCTGATGCTGCCTCTGATGGTGGTGAAGCCCATGCCCGGATGGCACCATTGGGGAGTTTGGGCCATCTTTGGGCTCAGCCTGCTGGGGATGCTCGGTCCGGGACGGGGAGTGTATGTATCCGCTTTCAAGGCAGTACGTTCCGGCAGCGCGAACATGGACGTCCTGATCGCCTTGGGCACCCTGGCCTCCCTGTTGGTGACTCCTCTGTCACTGCTCGTGAAAGGAATTGACGCCCATGATTTTGCCGGCATCGCGGCCATGATCCTGGCCTTCCATCTCACGGGGCGGTATCTGGAAAGCCGGGCGCGGGGAAAGGCCTCGGAAGCCATCCGCAAATTGATGAACCTGGGCGCCAAAACCGCTCTCCTGCTGGTGGACGGCCAGGAAGCCGAGGTCCAGATCCACAAGATCAAAGTGGGCGATGTCTTTGTGGTCAAGCCGGGCGCCAAAGTCCCGGCGGACGGTGTGATCACCTTCGGAAGCGCCAACCTGGACGAATCGATGGTGACAGGTGAATCCATGCCGGTCAGGCGCCAAACCGGAGATCCGGTTACTGGCGCCACCGTTAATCTGGATGGATATTTTCAGGCCAGGGCGGAAAAAGTTGGCAGCGACAGCTTCCTGGCCCAGATCGTGAAGATGGTCCAGGATGCCCAGCACTCCAAGGTACCGGTGCAGCTTTTGGCCGACAAGGTCACGGCTGTTTTTGTGCCGGCGGTCCTGACACTTGCCGCGTTGACTTTTCTGGCCTGGCTGGTCTTTCCCGCGGCGATGGGTTCCGCGGGTGACTGGCTGCGCCGGATCATCCCTCTCAGCAGCGCCAACAGCGGACTGGCAGCCGCATTGATGGCCGCGGTGGCAACTCTGGTGATCGCCTGCCCCTGCGCGCTGGGACTGGCCACACCCACGGCGTTGATGGTGGGAAGCGGGCTGGGAGCCGAAAGAGGCATCCTGATCCGCAACGGCGAGGCGCTGCAAAGGATGAAGGACATTCGGGCGATCGTGTTCGATAAAACCGGCACCCTCACCCACGGCAAGCCGAACCTGTTGAAGGTGGTGGGGATGGGCATATCGGAAACAGAGGCGCTGCAACTGGCGCTGAGTTTGGAATCCGCGAGCGCACACCCCCTGGCCAAGGCGATCGTGTCCGCCGCCGGCGAAAAGGGACTGCGCCCCCTGCCAGTCAACGATTTTAAGGATCTCAGCGGCCGGGGTGTGGAAGGACAGGTCGGAGAGCGAAAGCTTTGTTTGGGAAGCAGTTCACTATTGCGGGAAAGAGCTGTGGCCGGTCTGGAAAGCCTTCCCGAGGAACCTGCCCTCACACCTGCCAGCAAGGTGTATCTGGCCGATCAGGAGAGGGTTTTGGGTGTTTTTTACCTGGCCGACACGTTACACCCGGAAGCGCTCGCAGTGGTTAACACCCTGAAGGACATGGGGATAGTACCGATCATGCTGAGTGGGGACAATGAAGAAACTGCCGCCGCGATCGCGGCTCAATGCGGTATTTCCAAGGTTCGGGCGCGGGCATTGCCCCAGGATAAAGCCAACATTATCAAAGAATTGCAGGCTGAATACGGTCCCGTGGCCATGGTCGGTGACGGCATCAATGACGCTCCGGCCCTGAAGATCGCCGATATCGGCATCGCCATGGGCCAAGGAACAGACATCGCCATCGAGGCCGCGGATATCACCATCCTGCGTAACAATTTGGAACTGATCCCCCAGGCGGTCAGGCTTTCCCTGGAAACCTTCCGCAAGATCCGCCAAAACCTTTTCTGGGCTTTCTTCTACAACCTCGTGGCCATCCCCCTGGCCGTTTTCGGCGCCCTGCATCCGGTGATCGCCGAGATAGCCATGGCAAGCAGTTCCGTGACCGTGGTGAGCAATGCCAACCTGCTGCGGCGCAAATTTTTGGCGCAGAAGCGCTGAATCCTGAGAACGCATAACAAGTTTTGACCCTCCCTCCACGCAGGCTGGGAAGGTTTTAGCCGCCATTTGTCCGTGCCGCTGCCCGCACGAATCATCGGGGAAAAAAAGAGCCCCCGGATGGGGGCGGTAGATACGGCTGTAGTTATGGTCAGGGTGTGTTTTCCTCGATGTAGTTCACCAGCCGGGAGAGGGAGTTGGTGTATGAACCAAGTTCGTTGTCGTACCAGCCAAAGATCTTGGCATGGGTGACGGGCATGGTGACCTCCCGATCAGCCGGAACGCCAAGCGCTGCGAGGGTTTTGGTGGGAACGGGGATGAAGCTGGTGCGGGTGTGGGTCTCATGCGCTTCGATGGTGGCGGCGGCCATGGTCCCGATCAGGTCGGCGGAGACGTTTTGGCGTTCGGAATAGACCAGCAGGTCTTTTTGGGGACCTTCCGCCGCCTGTTTATAGATGTCGTTGATCAGTTTGCGGTTCACCAGAGGCTGGCCGAGATCGTTCAGTTCGGTGTGGAAGGTCACGTTGAGGTTGATGAGTGAAACCGTGGACGTGGGAATGCGCACTGAATCCGCCATAAAACCGATGGATTTGATGGAGGGCATCACCAATTCCAGGGCCTTGGCAGCGCCGGTGGTGGAAAGGATGATGTTGTTGAGCACGCTGCGGGATTTGCGCAGGTCGGTGGCTCCGGCCTTGGGCACGGAATCCAGGATGCTCTGGGTATTCGTGGCGGCGTGGATGGTGCTCATGGAGGCTGTCATGATGTTGGCGGTTTCCGCGTTTTCCAGCAGGGGTTTGATCAGATGGGCGAGGCCGGTGGTGGTGCAACTGGCGGCGGAGATCACGTGATGTTCAGCCGGTTTGTAATTCAGATGGTTTATCCCGTAGATCATGGTGATGGCATCCGCGTTGCTGGTGACCCCGGCGGTTTTGCTCTTGAAGGGGGCGGAGCAGACCACTTTCAGCGCGCCGGCCTCCAAGTGCCCGCGCAGACAGGGTTTACCCTGTTCGGGGGTGGCGTTCGGATCCACAAAGCTCCCGGTGCAATCAACCACTATCCGCACTCCCTCGTTCAGCCAGTTGATGTCCTTGGGGTCGCGGGCGGTTCGGAGAACCTTCACCGGGATGCCTTCGATCGTAAACAGGGGTTTGTCCGGGTCCAGAACCTTGATCTCGGCTTTGCGGCCGACCATGCCGAAGAGGAATTTGTGAATGTTGCCGTAGGTGGAATCATTCTCGATCACCTGGAGGAGGTCGTCCAGAGTCTTTCCCACCTCGCGCCCACAATTGACGATGATCCCGTCAAAGTGCCGGAGATGGATCTGATTCCAGAGCAACAACTTGCCAATGCGCCCCAGGCCATTGATCCCGAGCAGTTTTTGGTTTCTCATGTCGAGGTTCATGCGATACTCCTTGTATGTATATTTTTGTGCTTGATATTCTTAGCTGCGGATGGTCTCCACCGGATAGTGGCCTAGATAGATTGCGCCGCTGCTTGCGTCGATGGCGATCTCATCCCCCGGCTTGAAAGTCTTATCGCCGATGCGGCAGATATTTTCATCCTCCAGCACCTTGAGCTGGCGGCAGTTGACAATCCCCACCAAGCCCAGCCGGATGGCTGTGACAGCCGCGTGCGAGGTTACTCCGCCGCGTGAGGTGAGCAATCCCTGGCAGTCGAACAGCAGT
>JAGOIS010000032.1 GCA_017995495.1 Candidatus Cloacimonadota bacterium | reverse complement strand
GATAAGCTGAGGCAGCGGTATTCGATGCGGTGATCCGGGAACTGGCCGCGAATCTTGTCCGCCTTTTGGATCAGCCGCTCCCTGCGCAGGTTCTTTTTTTGCAGCTTGATCTCGGCCAGGACTATCAGTTTGTCGGCGGAGTTGATCGCCACGAGGTCGATCTCGTTGGCAAAGCCCTTCTCCCAGTAAGAACCCACCAGGTTGTAGTTGCCGCTTTGCAGATAGATATCCGCGAACAGCCGCTCCAGCCAGTAGCCGGCAAACTGGGGATATTGCTCGTTGAAGCGCTGTTTCAGATAGGCGGTGTTTGAACTTTCGATGGCGCTGCGGTAGCGGTGGAAATAGGCGAACCAGAAAGCCAGGAAGGGCTCGTTCAGCTTGTATTTAACGGAGCGGCTGCCCGGTTTGGCGTTGAAGGGGCGATACTGCGTGATGAGGCTGTAATCATCTTCCAACCTCGCCAGATGTCCTCCCACGCCGCTTTCCAGTATGGATTCGATCTCCACCCGAGAGGTTTTGCCGGCGGCGATCAGTTCCAGGATGGAAAAATACACCGCGTGATCCCTGCCAAATTCCTCGATCAGGAGGTTTTTTCCCTCCTCTGCAAAGACCGAATATTCGGAAAAGACCAGCCCCACCGCCTTGTCCCGGGTGAGGACGTGATTGTCCCGCAGGATCTCCAGATAGCGTGGGATCGCGCCGCTGAGGATGTAACAGGCCAGCAGGTTGTCGGCCGAATAGGACTGGTCCTCTGTGAGGATCTCGGCCAAAGTCCCGATGGGAAAGGCTTTGAGGTTCATCACCAGGTCCGCCCGGCCATACAGGGGCTGGCCATGATCCAGAAAGATCCTGTGCATCATCGAATACACCGAGCCGGAAATGATCAGGTGCAGATGGCTCCTCTCCTTGCGGGAATCCCAGAGGTTTTGAAACTCCGCCATAAAGGAGGGGCTGACCTGCGCGAGTTCCTGAAACTCGTCGATCACCACGGTCAGTTCGCGCGTTTCACCCCAATCGAAGAGCAGCTGAAAGAGGTCGATCAGCCGGGTGATCCTGCCCGGTATCCGGCGCTGAAAGCGTTCCCGGATGTAGCCCATGAACTCCTCGCAGAGTATCTCCTCGCTCTTGCGGGAGATGAAGAAATAGAGGTTGTCGCGGTCCAGGCAGAACTGCCGGATCAGCCTGGTCTTGCCGATCCTGCGCCTGCCGGTGATCACCGACAAACGGGACGAACTTGGGAGCTGCGCGTGCACCTTCTGAAGGGCTTCCAGCTCATGGGCACGGTCGTAAAAACGCATATTGTAACCACCGTTACTGTAATGATGGTTACAATAAATCCGATGGGGTAGAACCTGTCAACCTCTTTTTAGCCCTCCCAAGCTCCTGACTGTTATTCCGCCAAAACTCAGCGCCAGCCCTCGGCCTCGCGCAGTCCAAATTGTTGATCGACCTGGCGGATGATGGCGTCCAGGATGAGCTCGCCAGTATCATAGACGTCGAAGGGCTTGAAGCCCAGATACTTGTCCCACTGCCCGGCCACATAATCGTGCGAGACCACGCGGTAAACCTTGTCCAGCACCAGTGGCTCCCCGTTCACGGTGTAGCGGTTTTGCCAGGGCAGTTGCTCGTCTTCGGGCGTGGCCTTGATCACCTCGCTGGAATAGTCCAGCCCCGCCACTTCGCAGATGTCGTGCGGCTTTTCCACGGCGTGCAGGGCGTTGACCTCATCCAGGGCGATGAGGTCGCGGCCGTGGCAGGAAAAGACGGTGACGGTGTTGTTGAAGGGCGCCAGTTCATGCAGGTCGCGCAGGGTGACGGCTCCGGCGGGGATGGTTTTGCGCAGGCCGCCGTTGTTGATGATGGCCAGGTCGGGGTGATAGATCTCCTGATACTCTGCCTTGAGGGCGTTCGCCACCCAGCGTGAGAGCTCCGTGGACCTGTATTTGTCCGGAATCCAGTCCTCGGGCAGGTAGCCCACGATCCTCTGCATCTGCACCTGAACCAGGGCAATCTTGCCGGAGACGTATTCCGCCAGCGGGCTGATGAAAACCTGGGAGCGCGTTTCCAGCGGGATGAGTTGGTTGGCCAGTGAGACCACGCGGTCGTTTTCGACCTCCAGATCGGCCTGGCCCAGCCAGCTCAGATGCGAACCGCTGTAAAGCAGGTATTTGCCGTTGATGATACAGGGCTCTTCCGCCCTGATGTGGTCGTGGCCGCCGATGATGATGTCCACCCGGTCGTCGAGGCCAAGGGCCAGCAGGCTGTCGGCCTCAAAGCCCTGATGCGTGAGCACCACCACCAGGTCGCTAAGTGCATCCACCTCATCAAGATACATGTTGATGGCGGCGGCCGGCGGCAAAACCCGCACTTTGCTCACATTGGCGGCCTTCACCTTCTCCGGCAGCAGTTCCAGGGTGATGCCCAAAACCCCGATCCGCAGGCCATCCCGGTCGATGATCGCGTAAGGATTCCCGCCGACGGGCTGAAGCGTGTCCTCATCCAGCAGATTGGTGCACACGAAGGGATAATTGGCGAGGGCGGCCAGATCGCGGGTGTTGTTGAAGGAATGGTCAAACTCGTGGTTGCCAAAGGTGCTGGCATCCAGGCGCAGACGGTTGAAAACCTCGATCACGGCGCCGCCATGAACCCCCTGCTCAACCAGCGAGGCAAAGATGGAGCCGGTCTGCTGATCGCCGCTGTCCAGATATACGGAGCGCGGGTGGGCGGACCTCGCCGCGCTGAGGATCTCATCCAAAACGAGGTAACCGCCCCGGTTGAGGCCGCTGGCCTCATCCCACTTGGGTTCGTAAACCCCGTGGCTGTCCCCGGTATAGAATATGCTCAGGGGCAGGGCGCCCAGACTGGTTACAGCTGCCAAAGCCAGCAGCAGAAAGTATTTCGTATGTTTCATCCCGGCTTCCTTGTCAAATTATTGCACCCAGCGTAAGCGGACAGATCCGCGCGCTTATCTATAATACGTTATGAGGCAGGATATCCCTCAGGCTGATCGCGTCAAGCGGAAAATCCGCTTTGGCCGCCAAAACCAGCCGCTCTCCGCTATTCTAAAGCGAGTTTTTCCAGCAGTTTCGCGATCCGCTTCTGACGGGTCTCCGGCCGCTTGGCCTCCTCTATCCAGGCGATGTCTTCCCGCTGGTGGGAATAGGACCAGGTTTGCCATTTGTCCAGCAGCCTGGCGGTTTTCAGGGCTTGGGCGACGTCTTGTGGCAGTTCCACCACCCGGGGCTCGAAATCGCGTTCGATCAGCACCTGGATGCGGTCCCCGGCCTTGTAGCCGGTACGCTCGCGCAATTCCGCGTTGAAAACCAGCATCAGTTCCCCGGCATAGCGGGCGATGTTGCGCCGGAACTTCTTGCCGTCGATGGTCAGCACCACCGGAACCCTGGCCTTGGTGCCGAAGATCTCCAGGGGATCGAAGTCGAAGACCATGAAGGCTGAGGTCGGATATTCCGGGGTGCTTTGCAGTTCCACCTCCAGGCTGACGCGGTTGGGCCAGGCGCTGAAGTCTTGTTCTTTTTTCACGTTACACTCCTCAATTTTAAGCTCACTTGCTGGTTCCTCAGCTCTGAGGATCAGGGTGGGAAGCCGCCCCGGATATCATGTACCGGTAGATCCGGGTGGGCGCGCCGGAAGGCTCGAAGCCGTCCTCGATGCGCGTCCAACCGTAATGTTCGTAATAGCCGTCATGGTTCGTGCTGAGATACACTTTGGTAAAACCCAGTTCCCCAGCCAAATTGACTGCATAATCCAGCAGCAGATTGCCCAGGCCGCGGCCCCTGTAGTCTGGCTCGATGTAGTGGCAGGCATACCAGGGCCAGAGGTCGTGGCGGCTCACGAAGTCGTTGGCGATCAAAGCCCCACAACCCACGATACGCACTTTCTCCAGCAGCAGGAAGAAGCGGGGAAGTTGCTCTCCGTAGTGGGAAATGGCGTCGCGGTAGAAAGCCAGGTTATCCGGCCTTCCCCATTTGCCGTGGAAATAGCGCGCGGCTTGCTCCAGACCGCCGGGATAGGCTTGGGCGTCTGTTATGCAGTATTCTGTTGTTGCCATCGTTCCTCCCGGGACAAGGCCAGCCCCTGTTTTTTTCATCATTTGGCAGACCTGGGTCTAGTCAATGTTTTTTTGCACTCAGACAATCCACCGAAATCTACGTGGACAACGCCCAAGACGATTATAACAGCAAATTCCCGCCTCTCTTCGTCCGTTGGGCTGGATCTCTCGCCGCGCTGAGGATCTCATCCAAAACGAGGTAACCGCCCCGGTTGAGGCCATTGGCTTCATCCCACTTGGGTTCGTAGACCCCGTAGCTGTCGCCGGTATCGAATATTCTCAGGGGGCAGGGCGCCCAGACTGGTTACAGCTGTCAAAGCCAGCAACAGTAAGTATTTCTTAGGTTTCATCCCGGCTTCCTGTACAGCTTATCGGGAAACCGCGGTCGCTGAATCTTCCGCGGATGCGTTCTCATACATAGTACTGATTTCCGCTGATTATCCACCAGTCTTAAAGTGTCAGGCGGAAAATCGCCGTCCAGTAGCTGACTGGAACTTTTTGGGGAAATTGCTTGACAAATATCCCCCCCCAAGAATGTTTTTCAATCATGTCCTCAACGCGCAAGGAACGTTGAATAAAGCGAGGTGCCGCAGATGAGAACTGCGTTGATTTCCATATTTGTGCTGATCGCCGGAGCCGCCTGTGGCTTGGCGCTGCCGGATTCCCGGGAGCCGGTGTTGACCGACGCCAACCTGCTGACCGGCTTCCTCCGCGTCACCCCCGACGACAAAGTACCGGAGACACTACCGACCAAAGCCTGGCTCTGGCAGGACGGCAGCGACCTCATGGTGCACTTTGAAGCCGCGATCGACAGCACTTTTACCCAGGGCTCTCTCACCGTGAAGGATGAAGGAACGACTGCCGATTACCTACGTGTGCAATTGATCACCATCCCGGACGCCTATTACGCCTACTACTACGTCGCTTTCCCCTTGGGCAACCTGCAGGATGGAGTCCGCGGCTCCGACATGAGCATCGATCTGGCCTGGAACAGCCACTATTCTTACACGAGCCAGCACAGCGACTCCCTCTGGACCGTCACCATGCGCATTCCCCTGGGTGAATTGCGCTTCAAGCAGGACAAGCCCTATCGCTGGAAGATCATTCTGCACCGCAACCTCGAAGACTCGCAGGATTTCTATGCGCTGCCATATTCCAACACCAAGATGGGCAAGGACTACTTTCTCAAGGCCCAGGACATCGTTTTGCCAAATCCAGTTCAGCACCAACTGGATATCGCTCTGAAACCCTACTTCGTGAAGAGTTACGACCTTATCTCGCGCTCTGCCAGTTGGGATCCGGATCATGTGGGCCTCGATCTGGCGCTGAATCCCGGCCAACGCACCCGCATCAAGGTCTCGCTCAATCCCGACTTCTCGGATACGCCAATGGACAGCGCGCAGGACGACTATAACAGCAAATATCCCCCTTACTACGATGAAAACCGCTTCTTCTTCACGGAGGACATCGACGCTTTCGGCATCGACTACGACGTCCTCAACACCCGCAACATAGTCCAGCCGCGCTTCGCCTTCAAAGCCACCGGCAACTCCCGGATCCTGAATTGGGGCGCTTTGGGAGCTTTCGACAAAGAGATCAAAGACGGGGAGGACACCCTCAATCCCGCCGATTATTTCCAGGCGCTGGCAGTCAATCCCAATTGGCGCCGGTTCCAGATGTTCAATGGAGTCGTCAGCCGCGTAAATAAAGGCTATTACAACCACGTTTACAGCGGTTCCGCGAAATGGGAGTTTCTGCCTCATCTCTATGTGTCGTCCGTCCTGGGTTTGTCGATCCGGGAAAAGGAAAGCGATGCCTTGCCCGAACCTCAACAGGGATACAAAGCGGGTTTCGGACTAAGGGCCGATCCCGGTGATATCGAGGTTTCCCTGGGTTATATGCGGCTCTCCAAAGACCTATATCATGACGCTGGCTACCTCTACGAAAAAGACCACGAATACCTTGGCGCCTCCTTCAGTTGGAATAAAACCTACTCAGAAAAAAAGGTGCGCTACGCCTCCTTTAGTACCTGGGCTTACGGTTATCACAAAGACTTGAGTTTGGACCCCTATTACGGCTATGAATCGGGATTCACCGCGAATCTCAATCTGGCATCCAGGTTCAACTTCCTCGTCAATAGCGCCGCCGCCCGCGGACCAGACCTGAACGGAAATCTGCACGACGCCTACAATGGCCTGGTTGGCTGCACCTGGAACAAACTGAAGAACTTCCGCGTTTTTGGCGGCTACACTTACGGTCAGCAACTGGTTTACGCTCTCAGCGACACCTATCCTTTTCACAGATTCAACATCAACGGCTGGATTAGTCCGCTGGACAAACTGGCCATGACCTTGACTGGTAGTTGGACCCGTTACGGCTATCCTGAGGAAAACGAGATCGGCTCCGGCGAAGATATCCAGATCCTGCACCTGGATAACAACTACCTGATCGCCAACGCGACCCTGGAATACACGCCCACTGCAGTTTTCAAGATATCCCTGGGCAGCTCGCTAAGCACCTACGAGCGGCCCGGAAAGAGCGCCGCCCTGAGCTATTATGGCAATCTGCGCTACGAATTCAGGCCTGAGTGGTTCGCGTTTGTGGGCGTCAAATCCGCTCAAACCCAAACCGAGCCATCCACCTGGGGCGACCCGCTGGGAACTTTTCGGCAGGACATGAACACAGCCTACGCCAAGCTGAGCGTGGCTTTCTAAGCGGCCGGATCACTCTTCTGGAGCGGGTTTCGAGCGCTTGCGCAGCCAGACCAGCAGGGCCACCGTGTCCGCGTAATTCACCCCCGGTATGCGTGTGGCCTGGCCCAGGCTGCGGGGCTGAACCCGCTGCAGCTTTTCGCGGGCCTCCCAGGCGATGGTTTCAATTTCCCGGTAGTCTATGTCTTCAGCCAGAGCCAGCTCCTCCGAGGCCTGGAAGCGCCGCATTTCCTCTTCCGCCCTCTGCAGATAGCCCTCGTACTTGATCTCCAGTTCGCAGCGGCGCAGGATGTCCGGCGTCACCTCCGGCGAAGGCGTGAAGCCGTATTCCGACAGTTTTTCCCCAGTGAGGTCCGGACGTTTGAGCAGCAGGGCGAATTTCTGGGGTTCGCGGATGTCTTGATGGGATGAGGATTTCTCCGTTCGCAGGCGCTCCAGTTCCCGTTCCTTGAGCTCCAGCATCCTCTGGAAGCGTTGCCAGCGCTGATCGGAAACCAGTCCCAGCCTGTAACCCAGCGGCATCAGGCGTTCGTCGCAGTTGTCCTGGCGCAGCAGCAGCCGGTATTCCGCGCGGGAGGTGAACATCCGGTAGGGCTCGTTGGTGCCGCGGGTCACCAGATCATCGATCAGCACGCCGATGTAGGCCTCTCCGCGGCTGAGCACGATGCCGGGTTCACCGTCCAAAGCCAGGCTGGCATTGATGCCGGCCATGATGCCCTGCGCGGCAGCCTCTTCATAGCCGGAGGTGCCGTTGATCTGGCCGGCCAGCCAGAGTCCCTTGATCCGCCTGCTTTCCAGGGTGGGTGTGAGTTCCGAGGGGTCGATGAAATCGTACTCGATGGCATAGGCGTAACGCATGATCCGCGCCTGTTCCAGCCCGGGAATGCTGTGCACGATCCGCTCCTGCACCTCCGGCGGCAGGGAGGTGGAAACGCCGTTCACGTAGCCCTCAAAGGTGTTCAGGCCCTCGGGTTCGATGAAGATCTGGTGGCTCTCGCGCTGGGGGAATTTGACCACCTTGTCCTCGATGGAGGGGCAGTAGCGGGGTCCGATACCCTGGATGATCCCGCCGTAAAGTGAAGACTGCTGCAGGTTTTCCCGGATGATCCGGTGTGTTTCGGCTGTGGTGCGGGTCAGGTAACAACTCACCTGATTGGAGAGCTTCACGTCCCGATACCAGGAAAAACCCTCCGGATCAGGATCGCCGGGCTGTTCGTCCAAACAGGAATAGTCCAGGCCGCGCAGGTCGATCCGGGGTGGGGTTCCGGTTTTGAAGCGGGCCAGCTTGAAACCCAGCTGGTTCAAAGACACGGAAAGAGCTTCGGAAGAGGGTTCACCGCTGCGTCCGCCGGGCAGGGAGACTCTGCCTACGTGAATGAGCCCGCGCAGAAAGGTTCCGGTGGCCAGGATCACCTGAGGCGCTTGATACTCGGTGCCGATCAGGGTCCGCACTCCCCTCACCCGGTTCCCTTCCACCAGGATCTCCGCGACGTCGGCCTCGATCAGCAGCAGGTTTGCCTGCGCCTCCACGTGTTCGCGCATGAGCAGGGAATAGAGCTGGCGGTCGTTCTGGCAGCGGGGTGCCCAGACGGCCGGCCCCTTGGTGCGGTTGAGCATGCGGAAGTGTATCCCCGAGAGGTCCGCCACATATCCCAGCTCGCCGCCCAGGGCGTCTATCTCCCTGGCCAGATGGCCTTTGGCGGGTCCGCCGAGCGAGGGATTGCAGCTCATGCGGGCCAGGGATTCCAGCTTGAGAAGGAAGAGGGCGGTGTTGGCGCCGCGCCTGGAGGCAGCGAGGGCTGCCTCGACCCCGGCGTGGCCTCCGCCCACCACGATCACGTCAAAGCGGGAGGGCATGGTATCAGTTCAGATGCCGGCCAAACCAGGCGTAGAGCGGATCCAGCCCGGTGTTTTTGAGGGCGGAGACGGCGTAGAGCGGAATGCCTTCCAATCCCAGTCCCTTGCCCAGCAACTGCAGGGTTTTGGGGATCTTGGTCTTGGGTATCTTGTCCGCCTTGGTGGCCACCACGCAGTAATCGATCTTGCGCAAGCGCAGCAGCTCCAGCATCTGGATGTCCTTGGGGTCGGCCGCGTGGCGGATGTCCACCAGCACAATGATCCCGCGCAGTTGCTCGCGCTCGTCAAAGTAGCGGTTGATCATCTTGCGCCACTTTTCCTGCTCGGCCTGCGAAACCTCCGCGAAGCCGTAGCCAGGCAGGTCGGTGAGCTGCAGGCGCCCTTCAGTTTCAGCCTGGTCGTCTTTCCAGCGGATCAGGAAAAAGTTCAGCAGCCGGGTCTTGCCCGGATGGTTGCTGGTCTTGGCCAGTTTGCGCCGGTCTGTGAGCAGGTTGATCAGGGTGGATTTGCCCACGTTGCTGCGTCCCGCCACGGCGAATTCCGGATAGGCGCTGGCGGGATAATCCTTGGGCTCGACGGCGCTTTTTACAAAGAAGGACTCGACAAATCTAAGCATGGCTGTAGGTTACGCTGGAGTGCTCGGATTCGCAGATCTCCACCTCCAGCATCCGCGCCGGCTCACCCACGAGGGCTGCCACCATCCGTTCACAGATGTATTTGGCGAGGTTCTCGGAGGTGGGATTCTGCTCCGTAAAAGCTTCCAGGTCATTCAAATAGGCGTGGTCCAGATCGGCCGTGATCCCTCTCAGCAGGGCCTTGATGCGGCCAAAATCCATGGCCATGCCGATCTGGTCGAGTTCCTCCGCCTCCAGGCTCACCCGCACGGACCAGTTGTGTCCGTGCAGATTGCTGCAGGCGCCTTCATAGCCGCACAGGCGGTGGGCAGCGCTGAAGGAATCGGTGACGCTTAGTTTATACATATCGTTATCTCTTAAAAGTACTTTTTGCGGATGAAGATGAACACCAGCAGCAGCGAGACCAGCACCGCGATCCCCATCACGATCGCGAACGCGGCGGGGCTTTTCTGAACTGGCAGGGCGACGTTCATCCCGTAGATGCTGGAGATGAGGGTGGGCACGGCCAGGATGATGGTCATTGAGGCGAGGAATTTCATCACCACGTTCAGGTTGTTGGAGATGATCGAGGCAAAGGCATCCATCATGCCGCTGAGGATGCTGCTGTGGATATTGGCCATCTCGATGGCTTGCATGTTGTCGATGATCACGTCCTCCACCAAGTCCTCGGCCTCGGGGTCCTGATTCAGCCAGCGTGAACGCTGCAACCGCTCCAGGATGATCTCGTTGGAACGCAGCGAAGTGGAAAAATAGACCAGGCTCTTTTCCAGCCGCAGCAGGCGGAACAACTCCTGATTGCGCAGGCTCTGGCTGAGTTCGCTTTCGATCTTGTTGGTGCGCCGGTTGATCTCTTTGAGGAAGCGCAAAAAATAGAGCGACGCCCGCAGCGCGATCTGCAGCATGAAGCTCTGCTGGGTGATCCGGAACGGCTTGTGTTTGCCGTCCAGCCACACGTTCAGCACTTCGTTGTCGAAAAAGGATACCGTGATCAGCTTGTCCTGCACCGCGATCATGCCCAATGGCGCTGTGGTGAACGACAAACTGGCAGCCTGGTGTTGATAGTAAAGCGGAACGCGCATGATCACAAGAACCGCGTTCTCCTCATATTCCATGCGGCTGTTCTCGTCGGCGTCCTGGAGGTCCGTGATGAAGTCTTCCGGCAGCCCGAACTCATCAAGCAGAGCCTTGATCTCGTCGGCTGTGGGGCTCTCCAGATGTATCCAAAAAGCCTCGCTGCGCGCCAGGGCGGGCTCGAAACGCTGTTCCTTCACCTGGAAATACTGGATCATGGCAACCTCCTTTTCACAAGATTTGGATTTGTTGAACCATAATTTTCAGGGGTTGGTTTATGGCAACAGAAATCTCCGCCCTGGGGCAGGCAGAATCAGCTGGATAGTTTACCCCAGGCAACATGTCCAACCTGCCCTTGTTCCCATTATAACAGTATTAAGTTAAATAATTATAATACTTGACAGATTTGAGGAGGATGCGTATCGTGAAAATGAGTTGTAAAGACTGTCGCGCCTGACGCAACAGCATTTTGCATTTGCCTGATCTGGCACAAGGAGCGAGAATATGAGAGCATATTCGACGTTCTCCGTGGATTTGTTTCCACAGCCGGACGACAAGGTTCGCCCTGCCAGCCCGGAAAGGCGGGAAGCGTCCGGAAATGCGGCTTTCGCGAGGGTAAAACATAATCCAAGACCATGAGGTTACCATCATGAAACACCATCTTTTATGTCTGCTTTTGTTGCTTGCCTGCGCCTCCCTTTGCGCGCAAAATTATTGGACAGGGGCGGTTTCCACCGACTGGAACAACGCCTCCAACTGGACGGCCGGAGTGCCCACTGCCACCCACCAAGTCTTGATCCAGACCGTGGCCAGCGCACGCTATCCAGTGATCAACACCACTGATGCGGTTTGCCAAAAGCTATCGCTGCTGGCCGGGGCCAGCCTTACCATTGGCACTGCCGACCTCACCGTTGGTTAGTACGCGCTGATCTGGGGCCAGCTGAACATGAATTCCGCCACCGACCTTGTGGCAGGTTCTTTGCTGCATTGGTTGGAGAGTTCCACGG
>JAGOIS010000194.1 GCA_017995495.1 Candidatus Cloacimonadota bacterium | reverse complement strand
CCCCGGCGAAGGGGATGGCGTAAATGTAGGCCGCGATCACCTGGCGGCCGATCGCGATGGTCTGTGCGATCGGGGTGATCATGCTGATCAGCTGCCGGGGGAGGAGGGCAAAGAGCAGGGTGAAAACCACGCTGAGGCTCAGATTGATCAGTAGCGCCGTGCTGATGGCCTTTTTCATGCGGGGAAAGTTGCCCGCCCCGTAGTTGAAACCGATCAGCGCCTGCACCCCGATGGAAACCCCGATAAAGATGAAGATGGGGATGGAAAACACCCGCGATGCCACGCCCAGAGCGGCCACGGCGCTAACTCCGTAGGCCGAGGCGAGGTTGTAGGAAATGGTGTTGCCGATGCTCATCATCACCTGGCTGAGCGATGACGGTACGCCAATGAGCAGGATCTCGCGGAAGATCTCCCAGCGCAAGTGCAGATACTTCAGCGCCGGAGCCGCCACCGCGTGTTTGGAACGATAGTACCAGATGTAATAGCACATTCCCAGCCCCTGCCCGATCACCGTGGCGATGGCCGCGCCGCTTACCCCCATATTGAACCAGAAAATGAAAATGGGGTCCAAAATGATGTTGGCGCCGGTGCCGATGAACAGGCCGTACATGGCCTGGCGCGCGCCGCCTTCGCCGCGGATAAGCTGCACCATGGTGAATTTCAGCAGCACGAAAGGACTGCCGATCAGGATCCAAAGCATGTATTGTTGGGCAGCCGCGGCCGTTTCACCGCTGGAGCCGGTGGCTTTCAGAAACAGCGGGATGCACAGGATGCCCACCACGCCCAGAACCAGAGACAGCACGAAGGAACTGAACACGGCCGTGGAGGTGGTTTCCCGGGCGCGTTGGTAGTCCTTTTTACCCAGCAGCCGCGAGAGATAGCTGGCCCCGCCCACTCCGAAGATGCCCGCGATCGCCATCTGCAAAGTGAACAGCGGCAAGGAGATGGACACCGCCGCCACCAAGGCTTCGTTGTGCAGCCTGCCGATGAAAAAAGTGTCCGTGAGATTGTACAGGATGTTCACCAGCATGCTCAGCACGCTGGGTAAAGCCAGGTGTAATATGGCCCGGGTTACGGGCATTTCCTCCAGGATGTAGAGGTTCTTTTTCTTCATTAAAATTTTCGCTTCCTTCGTTGCCGAAGTTTTTCGGCGGGCGGATTCTGTCAACCCCGGGCTGTTCCGCCTGTCCCCCTGTCCCTCCTTTCCGTTCAGCGCTCCAATTTTTTAAACAGGATAAACGAATGCAACAGCGGATACAGCAGGATGCCCAGGGCCACCCAGGCGGTGATGCTTTGGAAGCGCGCGGAATCCGGCAGCACAAAGCCTTTCAGGATCAACACCACCCCGCTCAGCACGAACAGCCAGCCCCCCAGCCTGTGGGTCTTTTCCCAAACAATGTCGTTGGCGATGGTCCAGGGCGTGCGGATGCCCACAAACATGTTCTTTGGCACCTTCGGCAGCAGGTTGCCCAAAAAGATGAACAGCAGCCCGATCAGGATCAGGATCATGTTCACTCCCGGAACTTCGCCCCATTTCGCCACATACAGTGAATACAGGCTCAGGGCGCCCAGGCAGGCCAGCAGGGTGGCCGTCAGCGAGGGCAGGATCTTCTCGAAGCGCTCGGAATACTGCTTGTACCAGGGCGAATACCAGTGCAGCAGATAGAGTAGCAGAAACAAGCCCAGGTTCAACCCGATACCCCAGATCAGCCCGGCGTCCCGCCCGGTCCAGCCGTCGATCTGGTTTTGGGCATTCCAGTGGATGGGAACTTTTGCGCCCGTGGGCAATTGCCCGGCAAACCACAGCACTCCGGCCACTTGCAGCGCCAGGATCAGCAGCGCCCACTTGTACTTTTTAAGTCGGTTCATTGGTCACCTCTTTTTTGGATGAATTCAAAGATCCAGGAGCTCAGGTCCTCAAACACGCTGGTATTGAGGCTGTAATACACGAATTGCTTTTCCTTGCGCGCGGAAACCAGGTCCGCGTTGCGCAGCACCTTCAGGTGTTCGCTCAGGGCCGGCAGGCTGATGCTGAAGTTTTCCGCGATCGCGTTCACCGGCAGCGGCCCCTGGCGCCGCAGCAGCGACAGGATCTCCCGCCGTGTGCGGTCCGCGATGGCCTTGTAGAATGAATCTGGCATCATCGCTCCTCTTGTATTGTATTTAACTAAATACCTAATTAACCGACGGCCGAAATATGTCAAGATTTTTTTGCGGTTTTGCTTGACAAACGGGCTGAACCCACTCAAACAGGCAAT
The DNA here is from genome assembly GCA_017995495.1 of Candidatus Cloacimonadota bacterium. Taxonomy (GTDB): domain Bacteria; phylum Cloacimonadota; class Cloacimonadia; order Cloacimonadales; family Cloacimonadaceae; genus Syntrophosphaera. Next base: position 295 of record JAGOIS010000194.1, on the reverse strand, counting down.
AATTGATCAATTTCACCCAGAGAGGAGAACCCATGAAGACATATTTTATTCTGCTGCTGGCCCTGGTGGCGTTTTGCAGCCTGGCTGCCGCGGACATCACCGGCGATTGGCATGGGATGCTGGACGTTGGAGGACAAAAACTGCGGATCGTTTTCCATATCAGGGTGGCGGAAGCAGGTCTGAGCGCCACTATGGACAGTCCGGACCAGAATGCGTTCGACCTTCCTATGAGTGAAGTGAGTTTCACCGATCAACGGCTGGAACTGGCGCTGGACTTTGCCTCCATCACATACAC
>JAGOIS010000031.1 GCA_017995495.1 Candidatus Cloacimonadota bacterium | reverse complement strand
ATCAATACGGAATAAATACGGAATCAATACGGATGAAATCCGTATTGATTCCGTATTTATTCCGTATTGATCGCCTGAGAGATTTCACGGCAGTATCCTGCAAGATATTGTCCAGGGCTTGCTCGCCAAAGCCTAAGGTTGACAGTAAATATATCTTGCCCGCACGAATATTCCGGGTATCATATCAAATAAGTATGTTATCAAATAAATCAAGGAGAACAGAATGGAAAACGAAAGACAAGGGATACCGCTTCTGGGCGACAAGTTCCCCCAAATGAAAGTGGAAACAACTCGCGGCGCGATGACCCTGCCCGACGATATGAAAGGCAAATGGTTCGTGCTGTTCAGCCATCCGGCGGATTTTACGCCCGTATGCACCACCGAGTTTGTGGCCTTCCAGCAACGCTATGAGAAATTCAGAGGTCTCAACTGCGAACTGGTTGGCATGAGCGTGGACCAGGTGTTTTCTCACATCACGTGGGCTGAATGGATCAAGGATAAACTCGACGTGGAGATCCAGTTCCCGATCATAGCGGATACCGGAGCCGTGGCCAACAAACTGGGCCTCATTCATCCCGGCAAAGGCACCAACACCGTGCGCGCGGTCTTCATCGTGGATGCTGAAGGCATCATCCGCATCATGCTTTACTATCCGCAGGAACTTGGCCGCAACATGGACGAGATCCTCAGGGCCGTGGAAGCCATGCAGATTTCAGACAAGAACAAGGTTGCCATGCCGGCCAACTGGCCCAAGGGCGAACTGTTCGGTGACCACGTCATCATCCCGCCGCCCAAGGATGTGGAAGCAGCCCGCAAGAGAATGGAAGGAGCCAAAACAGGCGACTACGAATGCCTGGATTGGTGGCTCTGCCACAAGAAACTGAGCTAAGAGCTGAGTTCATTTCAGACCATCCCGTGCCTCTTTGCTGAGGGACGGGATTTTTGTGTGTTGAGGATCGATCCATCATCATGGGTTCATGTTCAAGGCCGTTTAATATTCAAGAACACAGAATAAAGGCTCTTTTTCAAATCGGGTGGGTGGAGGGATTGGATGAATGCAGAACTCTAAACAAACAGGACTCGGATTGTCATTCCGGGGTAGCGGGGTCCTCGCGGACGAGCGCAGCGAGTTCGTGGGGTGCGGATGGGGCCCCGGAATCCAGACGGTCAAACCAAGTAAACGGCATATGCTTGGCGGGGCCTTTCATGCGCAGTCTGCAGAGACTCCTACCCAAGGCATAACCCAGAAGGCCTGGATTCCGGGACCCCGCGTCCAGGAGGCCTTTCACCGTTCAATCTGAACCTGAGCCATACACAGCATCCGCCCCTGGGATTTTGGGAACCGCTTCTTCTCACCCAAGCATCATCCCACGCGTGATTTATGCTACCAAAAATATAGCAGCAAAAAAGTCCCGGTTCGCACCGGGACTTATATAGGGTTGATCAATATCGATTACTTGACGATGATCATCTTCTTGGTCTGGTTGACAGAAGGTGTGCTCAGCTTGTAGAGGTAGATGCCGCTGCCGCAGACCGCGCCGTTGCTGTCCATGCCATTCCAGCTGATGGTGTGGGAGCCAGACTGAACCTCAAACACCTTCACAACCTTGCCTTGAAGGTTGTAGATGGTCACGGTTCCCTGGTCGCCTTCTTTCAGCTCAACTTCGATATTGGTGTTGGTTTTGAAGGGATTAGGGTAGGCATTCTTGAGGGCAGTGACTTCCGGATAAATCGGAGGAACTTCACCCTCGACGATAATGCTTACAGGACCGAAGAACAGGCTCGAGTTGGCCTCCACGGTTTCCAGCCAGTAATAATAGGTGCCGCCTATCTCCACTTCGTTGTCAACCACAGTGTAGATCTGTTGTTGGCTGGTGTTGGTAGCAGGGATAATGATCGGGGTAATCAGAATAGCGTTGTCCTGACTGAGGGTTTCGTTACGATAAACACGATAACCCATCATGTTGCTCTCGGACTGGCTTATCCAATTGATCTGCACATCATTCATGGCCGTGAGCGTGGCGGTGAAGCTGCTCAGTTCGACAGGAACCTGACCCTCATCATAGATCAGATTGAAGGTTACGTAGGCAGTCCACAGATTCGGATTGTTGGGATCCCGGGCAAAGTCACTAACGGAATCCAAGTTGGTGTACTCGGTAAATTCCCAGTACCAACCTACGGGAGCGGGGCTTTGCATGGTGTAGGTGCCGAAGTAGGCGGAATAATTAACAGTCGGGCTGCTGTAGTAGGGGGTGGTACCGTTCAGGGGACCGGTGAAGTTATAGACGCCGATGTAGTTGCTGCCGTCCCAAACTTGGACGATCACTCTGTAGTAATTAACTGCAAACGCACCACAGGCTAGCATCGCAATTACTGCTAATAAAACAAATTTCTTCATACCTTATTCTCCTTTTAGGTTGCCTCGGACAAGCCAGGCTAAAATGCAACCTACTGATTGTCACCTGGCTGAAAGCATGCTAGGTACAGCGCATACTCCCGTTATACACAATACATATAATTCAGTCCCATTCTTTGAGGACTATTACCATCTGACGCCACTCTAATCAATCCACATTTTCGTGTCAAGGTTTTTTTCTCATTTTTTGAAAGTTCCTGTTGATTTTTTGCCAAACCGGGGGCGAACCTTGGTTGGTGATTGACGCTAATTCGATGCTGACAAGAAAGTTACAATAAGCCAATACTCAAAGAAAACTCTGCGGCAACGCCCAGGAAATCTGGAGCCGCACAAGCCGTAAAAAAGCAGTTGACAGATATGCCCACCTTGGAATCCTGACTCAAAATTCATGTGCAATCAATTCAAGGAGCCAGATAAATGAAACAGGGAATACACCCCAAATATGAAGAGGTAACGGTGCGCTGCGCTTGCGGGAACGAGTTCCAGACCCGTTCCACCAAGGGCAACATGCAGGTGGAGATCTGCAACGTGTGCCATCCTTTCTACACCGGCAAGCAGAAGATCATCGACACCGCCGGCCGGGTGGAGAAATTCAACAAGAAGTACAACGTCAAAACAGACAAGTAGCGCAGCTTTCAGTACGTGCCATTTCACCGCAGCCCCGGGCTTGGGAAATGGCTTTTTTGTATCCCCGCAGCCTTAACCGCATTATTGGATAGGAACATGGAACCCAAAAAAGAGATAAGTGTGGGCGGCCAGGCCGTCATAGAAGGCGTGATGATGCGCGGTCCGGACTCTCTGGCCACGGCGATCCGCAGAAAAGACGGCACGATCGAGCTGTTCAAACAAGCCTTTGAGAGCAAGGCCAAAAAGGGAACTTTCCTGGGCCTGCCCCTCGTGCGGGGCTTTGTGTCCCTGATCGAGATGATGATCATTGGCATGAAAACCATCACCCTGTCGGCCAACCGCGCGGAGCTGGACATCAAGGCAGAGGAAGCGGCAAAGGGCAAACAGCAAAAGGAAAAATCCCAGGCAGCGCTGCAGGCGGAAAATATCCTCAGCTATATCTTCGCCTTTGGCCTGGCTTTTGTGCTCTTCGCCTGGCTGCCCTACCGGATAGCCGACTGGATCGGGCTGGCCAAACAGAATTTTTACTTTAACCTTTTTGCCGGAAGCATCCGCATCGTGTTCTTTGTGCTCTACATCTGGCTGATCAGCAGGATGAAGGACGTGCACAGATTGTTTCAATACCACGGCGCTGAACACAAGAATGTGAACGCCTACGAAAAAGAGGCCGGCCTGAACATCCCCGCGATCCAGGCCAATACTACGATCCACCCGCGCTGTGGCACCAGTTTCATGTTTTTTGTGTTGCTGGTCTCGATCCTCATCTTTTCCATCACCGATACGCTGGTGTCGTTGTTTATTCTCAAAGGCCCGGTCCCCATGCCCCTGCGTTTGGGATATCATCTGCTTCTGATCCCGCTCGTTTCGGGGGTTAGTTACGAAATCCTCAAATTCAGCGGGAAAAACCTGAACCACCCCATCGTGAAGCTGCTCACGGTGCCCGGTATGGCCTTGCAGCACATCACCACGCAGCCGCCGGACGACCAGATGGTGGAAACTGCGCTGGTGGCCATGAAAGCCGCCCTGGACATGGATCTGGAGGGGCACAACGTTAAGGTGATGCCAAGCTGACATGTTGCCACGGGAAAAGCTGGAGGGTTTGAAACAGGAACTGGCGGAGTTGCAGAATGCGCTGTCTGACAGCTCTGCGCTTGCCGACCCCCGCCGCTACAGGGAATTGATGCGCCGCAACAAAGAACTTTCCGCCATCTGCGGTGAATGGGACCATTATTTGCGTCTGGAAACCCAGATGCACGGCGTGGAACATCTGCTAAAAACGGAGACGGACCCTGAAATGGCCGACATGGCGCGTCAGGAACTGGAGGAGCTGGAAGTCCAGATCGATGAAAAAGAGCTGAAGCTCCGCGATCTGCTGATCCCCAGCGATCCCAACGACAGCAAAAACGCCATTGTTGAGATCCGCGCCGGCACAGGCGGCGAGGAAGCAGCCCTGTTTGTGGCCGATCTATACCGGATGTACAGCTATTACGCGGAACAGAAAGGCTGGAAACAGCAATTGCTGGACCTCAACGAAACAGGCCTCGGCGGGTACAAAGAGATCATTTTCATGCTCAGCGGCGAGGAGACCTTTGGCCTGATGCGCTTTGAAAGCGGCGTTCACCGCGTGCAACGCATTCCCGTCACCGAATCCGGTGGACGCATTCACACCTCCGCGGTGAGCGTGGCCGTGCTGCCTGAAGCCGAGGACATCGACATCGAGATCGCCGATGGCGATCTGCGCATAGATGTTTACCGCAGTTCCGGGCATGGCGGCCAAAGCGTGAACACCACCGATTCCGCGGTCCGCATCACGCATCTGCCCAGCGGCATCGTGGTCACTTGTCAGGACGAAAAATCCCAGCTTAAAAACAAGGTCAAGGCCATGAAAGTGCTTAGGTCCAGACTGCTGGACGCCGAGATCAGCAAACAGGAGCAGGAAATAGCCCTTTCCCGCAAAGCCCAGGTGAGCACCGGAGACCGCTCAGCCAAGATCCGCACTTACAATTTTCCCCAATCCCGGGTTACCGATCACAGAATAAACTTGACAAGCTACAACTTGGATTCTTTTTTGGCCGGCAACATTGATGAGTTCATCCAGGCGCTGCGGATCGCCTGGCGCAACGAGAAGGTTAATGGATAGTCTGTCAATTCCCGGGATCCTCTTGTGGATCGTTATCTTTGTGATCCTGTTGGGTTTGTCGTTCCTGTTTTCCGGGTTTGAAAACGGGATCATTTCCGTGAACCTGCTGGAGCTTGAGGGCAAAGCCAGAAAAGACAAAGCTGCCGCCAAACTACTCAAAAATCTGCGCCATCCAGACAAACTCCTGGGCACCACCTTGATCGGGAACAATGTTGTGAACATCCTGATGGCCTCACTTTCCACCTATGTGGTGAACAAGTATGTCACCGCCTTTGACGCCAGATACACAGCCCTGGTCGTTGGCGCGGTGGTGCTGGTGTTCGGCGAAGTGGTTCCCAAATCGATCTTCCGGGACCACGCGGATAGATTCGTGCCGGTTGTATATCCGTTCATGCGGCTGGTCTACTGGCTTTTCAAACCTCTGGTGCTGGGCATTTCCTGGTTGAACACAGTGCTGAGCAGGTGGCTGAAGATCACAGAGGGCAACAACTTCAACTACCTGACGAAAGATGACCTCACGTACCTGCTTTCGCTCACAGAGACCGATGAAGCGGACGAACCGCAGATGGAGATGATCGAGGACGCGCTTGATTTCACCGAACAGGTGGCCCGCAACGTGATGGTGCCGCGCACAGACCTGGTGGCCATTCCCGAGACCGCCACTGTCGCCGAGGCCATCGAGATAGCCCGGGAGGAAGGCTACACCCGCTACCCCGTGTTCGGCAAGGATCTCGACGACATCAAGGGGGTGCTGATCATCTACGATGTGCTCAAACGTGAATACACTCCGGACACCCCGGTCAGCAAACTGGTCCACAAACCCTTTTTCACCCCGGAAAACACCGATCTGGACGTGCTTTTGCGCGAGATGCAAAAGCACCGCCGCAGCATCGCCATCGTGGTTGACGCCTATGGAGGCACTTCGGGGATCGTGACCATGGAAGACATCCTGGAAGAAATCTTTGGCGACATCGCGGATGAATATGATGAAGCTGAGGAGATCCCGGAAGTGGAGCAGGTTTCCCCCAATACCTGGCTGGTGCAGGCCGACACCGAGATCGACCGGCTGGCGGACGAATATGGCATCACCCTGCCTGAGGGGGATTACGAAACGGTGGCCGGGCTGATCCTGGATAAGCTGGCCCGCATCCCTCACCAGGGCCAGATCGTGAACGTGGAGGACTTTCGCGTCCAAGTGCTTCAGGCCACGGATAAAAAGATCATCAAAGTGAAGATACATAAAACCAATTCAAGAGGTGAATCATGAAACTGATGGAATGCGTCCCCAATTTCAGCGAGGGCAGGGACCAGGCAGTTCTGGAAGCGATCGCGGCTGCCATCCGCTCTGTGAAGAACGCTGTTTTACTGGACATGGACCCCGGCTCGGACACCAACCGCACCGTCTTCACTCTGGCCGGAGAGCCGGAAGCTGTTGTGGAAGCTGCATTTCAGGCCATCAAGAAGGCCGCCGAACTGATCGACATGACCAAGCACCACGGAGAACATCCCCGCATGGGCGCTACGGACGTCTGCCCCTTCATCCCAATCTCGGAAATCACCATGGAGGAATGCGCCGAATATGCCCGCAAACTGGGTAAAAGAGTGGGTGACGAACTGGGCATCCCTGTTTACCTCTATGAAAATGCCGCCTCCAAGGAAGAGTGGCGAAACCTGGCGAATGTGCGTTCCGGCGAATACGAAGCTCTGCCGGATAAAGCCAGGGATGCTGCCTGGAAACCCGATTTCGGGCCTCACACCTTCAACGCCCGCTCCGGCGCAACCGCCATCAGTGCCCGCGAATTCCTGATCGCTTACAACATCAATCTGAACACCCGCGATAAAAAGAAAGCCCACGAACTGGCCATGACCATCCGCGAGAGCGGCAAACCAGCCCGCGACGCGGCTGGAAAGCTGATCAAGGACGAGCAAGGCAACAAGGTCATCATTCCCGGCCTGTTCAGCCACTGCAAGGCAGTTGGCTGGTACATCGACAGCTACAACCGCGCCCAGATCAGCATCAACCTCACCAATTACAAGGTCACCCCGCCCCACTTGGTGCTGGAAAAAGTGCGCGAACTGGCCGCGGAGATGGGGATCCAGGTCACCGGCAGCGAACTGGTGGGACTCATCCCCAAAGCCGCGCTGCTTGAATCCGGCAAGTTTTATCTGCGCCGCATGGATGAAAGCACCGGCATTCCGGAAAGGATGATCATGGAGACCGCTATCCAGTCGATGGGTTTGGCGGAACTTGGACCCTTCAATCTGGACAGGAAAGTGATCGAATATGCCATTGCCCGCTCCGACAGCCTCTGCTCGCTGAGCCTGGAAGCTTTTGCCGACCTGCTTTCCACTGATTCACCCGCCCCCGGTGGAGGTAGTGTGGCCGCCCTTTGCGCCGCCCTTTCCGGCTCGCTTTCAGCCATGGTCTCCAACCTCACGGTGGATAAAAAAGGTTATGAAACCGTGCAGGAAAAGGTGCGCGAACTCGCTTCCCGAGGCCAGGAGATCAAACTGCAGGCCCTGCAATGCATCGACAGCGATACCGATGCCTTCAACTCCATGATGGAAGCCATGCGTTTGCCCAAAAAGACCGACGCAGAGATCGCCATACGCAGCGCCGAGGTGGAAAAAACCACCCAACTGGCGATCAAGGTGCCCTTTCGCACTCTGGAACTGGCTTGGGACGCAATGCAATTGGCTGATTCAGTGGCTGATGCCGGAAACGTCAACGCGCTTTCCGATGCCGGAGTGGCTGCCCTGACAGCCCTCAGCGCGGCCAAAGCCGCGGATTATAACATCCTCATCAACCTTGCCGGCAGCACCGACAAGGACTTCAAGACAGATATCAAAGCCCGCGCGGAAAAACTTGTCGGACAATGCCAGGAACTTGCCGCGGCCATCGAGGCCAGGATCCGCGGCCGGATCTGATCATCTGTTTGCCAAAACATCGGCAGACAAAAGCTGGGATGTGCCTCACCCGGCGCTGATTGCCATCCTTCCGGCCCAAATCTGATGCTTGCCATCCTGTCTATCCTTTACTCAGTTCTGGTGGCGCTGAACATTCTGGACGGCGTATCCACTTGGAAGGTGGTGAAACCGGACAATTACCACCGCGAACGCAATCCCTTGGCCCGCTGGATGTTCTCGAAGCTGGGCCTCTTGAGGGGACTCATCGTCGCGGAGTTGCTGTGGATCGGCGTCATCAGCGCGGTTTTCTTCCTGCTGGCGAAGCATCCGGTGCTGAACACTGTCCTGCTTATCTTGCTGGGAGTGGGGGTGTTGGTCTTCTTGCTGGTAGTGCGTGGAAACTTCCGCACCTGGCGAAGCATCCGGCAGCGCGAAGACCTGCTGGCCAAGAAACAATCGCAGGAGGACTCAGATGTTAAATCTGCTTGACCGAATTTTGGGCCAAATCCCTGTTTTGGCAGGACAGTTCGGGATCTTCGTGGCCCTGAACATCCTTGACGGCCATTCCACCTGGAAGGTCATCCAGCCGAATCACTTTCATCGCGAGCGCAACCCGCTGGCCCGCTGGATCTTTCGCAAACTGGGCCTGCCCCGCGGGATCGTGGTATTCAAGGCGGGGTTGCTGCTGATCCTGGGTGGCGCTTTTACCTATTATGCCAAAAAAGACACCAGGACGCTGAACGTCACGCTGGGCGTGGCCAATCTGGTCTTTCTGGCTGTAGTGATGCACAACTACAGAGTCTATAAAAAGATCAAAAACCGGCGGGAGATACGGAGGAATCTCTCTGCGCAAGCTCCAGACACTGATGAGCTTGGCTGATGAGCCACCGGCTTGTATCAGGCAGCCTGGACAGAATTCGCCCAGAACCCCGGCTCAGATGCCTCACGCCAACCTCCTCCAACTTCCCGACAGGGGGTTGGAAACTCAGGGGCAGGCATATAAGAGGTTTGCGAGCTGGAATCCGGAAAGGATCATGGGTTCCTGAACCAAGATAGCACGATTCGATCGGGACAGGCATCAACTCAAAATAGGCAAAGGAAAAGAACCGACGCGGAAGTATTAAGGGTGACGAAAACAAGCCCAAGGCTGTTTTCTATTGACAAAAACCCAGCTGGCAAATTTTGTTGTAAGAAGGTAAAATCTGCTTGCCAGACAGGATAAAGACTTCAAATCTGGAGAAGTTATGAAGATTCTGATCACCGGCGGGGCCGGATTCATCGGCTCACACTTGGCGGAAAGACTGTTGGAAGACGGACATCATGTCAGCATCATAGACAATCTTTCCACCGGCCGCTTGGAAAATATAGAATCGATAAAGGAAAACGGTAATTTCCATTATACGATCGGCAGCGTCCTCAACCGCGAGCTGATGAACAAACTGATGGTCGGGATCGATCAGGTTTACCATCTGGCCGCGGCTGTGGGGGTGAAATACATCATCGAAAATCCGCTGCTTTCCCTCAAAACCAACATCGTGGGCACAGACAACGTTTTGGAACTGGCCAACAAGAACAAGGCCAAGGTGCTGATCACCTCCACCTCGGAGATCTACGGGAAAAGCGAAAAAGTGCCCTTTTCAGAGGACGATGACCGGTTGCTTGGATCCACGCGGATCAGCCGCTGGGGTTATAGCGACAGCAAGGCCATCGACGAATTCATGGCGCTGGCTTATTTTCGCGAAAAACGCCTGCCCGTGGTGATTGTGCGCTGTTTCAACACCGTAGGGCCGCGCCAGACCGGCCAGTATGGCATGGTGCTGCCCAAATTCATCAAAGCAGCGTTGCTGGACCAGCCCCTCGTCGTTTACGGATCGGGACAGCAGACCCGCTGTTTCGCCGATGTCTCAGACGTTGTGGATGCATTCATCAAGCTGATGAACACCCCCGGCTGCCAGGGAGAGATCTTCAATGTGGGCACCACGGAGGCCATATCCATGGAGGCCCTCGCCCACAAGGTCAAAGCCATGTGCGAAAGTAAATCCCGCATCGACTTCATGAGCTACGAAGAAGCTTTTGAAGAGGGTTTTGAGGACATGATGAACCGCATGCCAAACCTTGACAAGATCAGGGAATTCATCGGCTACGAGCCCAAATATAATCTGGATGCCATCATCCAGAGAATGATTGAGTATTATGAAAAATAAACTGCTGATCGCCATACTGCTGTTGCTGTCATGCTTGCTGTGCGCGCAGACAGATAAAGACACGGAAGATCAGATTTTGATCTCCGTGAACGTGACGGGTTTCGTTGCCACTCCCGGAACCTATCAGATGCCTGTTGTGAGCAGGATCTCGGATGCCATCAAGCTGGCCGGAGAGACCAGCAGGGCAAGCACCACAACCCAAACCCTGCCTCAGCAGCGCATTATCGAAGCCGAGCGGGATTCCCTGTACAGAAATTATCAAGGGCTGCGCAGCGTGAAACTCACCCGTGGCAAAGACACCCAAACCTATGACCTGCTTAGGTTCATGCGAACCGGTGACCTCGGGCAAAATCCCCTGCTCCGGGACGGTGATGTGGTGAGGATTCCATCTGTGGATGCCTCTGTGACCATCGTCGGCGAGGTCTATTTTCCGGGTGAATACGAATACTTGCGGGGTGACCGGCTCTCGAACATATTGGATCTGGCCCAGGGATTCACCCTGGCCGCGGACAGAAGGATGATCAACATCTACCGGCTCAGGGATGATTCCGGCGACTTTGAGGTTATACACCTCGATCTGCGGGAAAGCCCGGCAGAGCAGATCGTGCTGAGGCCCTACGACCGGATCAGCGTGCCCGGGAACACAGAACTGACCAGGGCCTGGAAAATCAGGGTGGAAGGCGACGTGAAAGCGCCCGGTGAGTATTACATCGGAGAAAAAACCACCCTGTATGATGTACTCCTGCTCTGCGGCGGCCCAACTTCGCGGGGAAATCTGCGCAATGCGATCTATGCCAACCAATCCGGAGCCCAGAATACCGATCCGGATTTCGAGCGCCTCCTAAAAACAAATGTTTCCAGCATGACCTCCATTGAGTATCACTACGTGCTCAATCGGATCCGCCAGTATCCTGGCCGCTACAGCATCGACGTTTCCCGCAACTGGGAATCCAAGGGGGCTGAGGAAAATCCAATCCTCCGGGATGGCGATTACCTCTTCGTGCCGCAGAATCTGGACATGGTGGAGGTCAGCGGCCAGGTGGCAAATCCCGGCCTGATCCCCTGGATGGAAGGCCAGAATTACGAATATTACATCCAACAGGCAGGTGGATACACCAACAACAAGC
>JAGOIS010000193.1 GCA_017995495.1 Candidatus Cloacimonadota bacterium | reverse complement strand
CGAACCCGGTCCTCTCCACCCTGCGCTATTTCCGCGACGAATATGAGGCCCACATCCGCGACAAGGCCTGCCCCAACAAGGTCTGCACCGACCTCTTCCATTTCCAAATCGACAAAGACCGCTGCATCGGTTGCTCACTCTGTGCCCGCAAGTGCCCCGTGAGCTGCATCAGCGGGTCCCGCGAGGAAAAATACACCATCCACCAGGTGGATTGCATAAAATGCGGGAATTGCCAGGACGTCTGTCCTGTCAAGGCCATCGACAGGATCCCCGGCATGCACTCCGAGGTGGTCCAGCACGCGGCCAACCTCGCCAAAACCGAAGAAGAATGACAAGGAGTACCCATGTACAAAGAGATTTGCACCAAATACACTCCTGACAAAGACAACCTGATCTACATCCTGCACGAGATCCAGGACACCCATCCCCAGCATTACATCTCCGAGGAGGCGGTTCAGGCGGTGGCGGAATATCTGAACGTGCCGCCCAACCACATCTACGGCGTGCTGACCTTCTACACCATGTACAGCACCAAACCCCGCGGAAGCAACATCATCCGCCTCTGTGAATCTCCGCCCTGCTACATCAAGGGCAGTGAGAACATCCTCCGCAAACTCAAGATCCTCTTGGGCGTTGAAACCGGCGAAACCACCAAGGACGGGCTTTTCACCCTGGAACTCTGCGCCTGCCTCGGCGTTTGCGGCAACGCGCCCGTGATGATGGTGAACAACGATGTCTTTGGCGACCTCACCGAAGACCGGGTGGAGGAGATAATCGCCAGGATCAGAAGGGGGAACCAATGAAATTCTACCGCAGCCATATCCTGGTCGGGATCAACGAAACCTCTCTTCAGGCCGGGGCCGAGGACTTCATCAAGTCCCTCCGCGCTGAACTGGCCAAAAACAACCTTCAGGAAGAGGTGAACGTGCTCGAAACCGGGCCTCTGGGCTTTTTCGGCCGGGGGATCTGCCTTTCCGTCTATCCCGACAACGTCAACTATCAGGACGTGAAAGCTCCGGACATTCCCGAGCTGGTGGAAGAACACTTCCTCAAGGGACGCCCCGTCAGCCGGCTGATGCTGGACGCGGCGGGTAAATTCACCCCCAAGCTGAACTATCAGAACCGTATCGTGCTCCGCAATTCCGGTATCATCGACCCCGAAAGCATCGACGAATACATCGGTGCCGGGGGTTATGAGGCTTGGGAAAAAGCCCTAACCCAGATACAGCCGGCGGACATCGTTAGCGAAGTGAAGAAATCAGGCCTGCAGGGGCGGGGTGGAGCCGGTTTCCCCACCGGCGTTAAGTGGAGCTTCACCGCCCCCATCGACGCGCCTCAAAAATATGTGGTGGTGAACGCCGATGAAGGCGAACCCGGCACATTCAAAGACCGCCTGATCATGGAAGGCGATCCCCACCAACTGCTGGAAGGCGTGATGATCTGCGCCCGCGCTGTGGGCGCCACCAAAGCCTGGATCTACATCCGCGGCGAATACAAGCTCTGCATCGAGCGCCTCCAGAAAGCCATCGACCAATGCCGGGAATACGGCATCATCGGCACCAATATCTTCGACAGCGGGTTTGACCTCGACATCGCCATCAAGATCGGCGCCGGGGCCTATGTTTGCGGAGAAGAGACCGCCCTGATCGAGTCGCTGGAAGGAAACCGCGGCAACCCACGCTGGAAACCGCCCTTCCCGGGAGTCGAAGGCCTCTGGAAATGCCCCACCGTGGTGAACAATGTGGAAACCTTGGCCAACGTGCCCTTCATCATCACGAAAGGCGCCGAGGCTTTCAAAGCCCACGGGACCCCGGACAGCACCGGCACCAAGGTTTACACCATCCTCGGCGACGTGGCCCATCCCGGCCTCTGCGAAGTGGACATGGGCACCTCCCTGCGCACCATCATCAACGACCACGCGGGCGGGATGAAAAAAGGCTTCCGCTTCAAGGCCGCCCTCGTGGGTGGCGCTGCCGGAGTCTTTTTGCCGGAGCGGATGCTGGACGTGAACATGGACTACGCCAGCCTCAAGCAATACGCCGCTGTCCTCGGCTCGGGAGCCATCCTCGTGATGAACGAGCACCAGAGCATCGTGGACATGCTGTGGTCGATCCTGCGCTTCTTCCGCCACGAATCCTGCGGAAAATGCGCTCCCTGCCGCAACGGCTGCCAGCAGCTCTACAAGCTGATCACCAGGATCAAGAAAGGCGAAGGCACCATGGAAGACGTCGACCTGATGGTCACCATCTCCGAAACCATGCTTGCCACCAGCTTTTGCGCGCTGGGCCAATCCCCCGTGATGGTTATCCGGAGCGCGGTGGAATATTTCAAAGATGAATTCATTGCGATTACAAAAAAGTAAGATAAAGAGGATATGAAATGGCTAAAACAGTAAATATCTGGATCGATGACAAGCATCTGGAAGTTCCGGATACGATGACCATCATCGAAGCCGCCGACAAGCACGGGGTCTACATTCCCAGGCTCTGTTACCATCCCGATCTGCCGCCTACGGCCAACTGCGGCGTCTGCGTGGTGGAGATCACCGGAAATCCGGCCCCCAAACGCGCCTGCTGCACCCCCGTCACCGAAGGGATGAAGATC
>JAGOIS010000192.1 GCA_017995495.1 Candidatus Cloacimonadota bacterium | reverse complement strand
GCCAAAATATTGACATCCAACGGTGCGTCTGCGGACAAGTTATTGTATGCCCTGAAGGAACTTAGAGGCAACCAGCGGGTTACAGACCAGAATCCTGAAGCCAAATTCCAAGCCTTGGAAAAATACGCCCGCAACCTCACGCGGCTGGCCCGGCAGGAAAAGCTGGACCCCGTGATCGGCCGGGATGAAGAGATCCGCCGCAGCGTGCAGATCCTTTCCCGCCGGCGCAAGAACAATCCCATCCTGATCGGCGAGCCGGGCGTGGGCAAAACCGCCATCGTGGAAGGCCTGGCCCGGCGCGTGGTGGCGCGTGACGTGCCGGAAAACCTGAAGGACAAGGAGATCCTGGAACTGGACATGGCGGCGCTGCTGGCTGGGGCGAAGTTCCGCGGCGAATTTGAAGAACGCCTGAAAGCCGTGCTGGCGGAGGTGGAAAAGTCCGACGGCCGCATCATTCTCTTCATCGACGAGATCCACACTGTGGTGGGGGCCGGGGCCGCCGAGGGAGCCGTGGACGCCTCGAACATGCTCAAACCCGCTTTGGCGCGGGGTTCGCTGCATTGCATCGGCGCCACCACCATCGCCGAATACCGCAAACACATCGAAAAGGACCCCGCCCTCGAACGCCGCTTCCAGCCGGTGCTGGTGCAGGAACCCAGCGTGGAGGACACCATCTCCATCCTGCGCGGCATCCGCGAAAAATACGAGGTGCACCACGGCGTGCAGATCACCGATACAGCCTTGGTTTCCGCCGCCGTGATGAGCGACCGCTACATCGCCGACCGCTTTTTGCCGGACAAGGCCATCGACCTCATCGACGAGGCCTGCGCCAAACTGCGCATGGAGATCGACAGCCTGCCCGTCGAGCTCGACGAGAGCGAGCGCAAGCTGCGCCAGCTGGAGATCGAGCGCCTGTCCCTGGCCAAGGAGGAAGACGCTCTGTCCAAACAAAGGCTGGAGAAAGTGGCAGCCGAGATCGCCCAGCTGAGCGAAGAGAGAAACGCCCTGCGCCTGCGCTGGGAAAATGAAAAGAAGGGCTTTGAACGCAGCCGGGATCTGCGCGCGGAGATCGACACCCTGAAGGGCCAGGCCGACAAAGCCGAACGCGAGGGCGACCTGGAAACCGTTTCCAAACTGCGTTACGGGAGCATCAAGGAAAAGGAAAAAGAACTGGCGGAACTTACCCAGGCACAGGAAGTCGCGGGTGAAAAGGATCCTCTTGTCAAAGAAAAGGTGGATGAGGAACTGATCGCGGAAGTGGTTTCCAAATGGACCAACATCCCGGTGTCCAAACTGGTGCAGAGCGAGATGAGCAAGTTGCTGGGGCTGGAGGAGATACTCGCCCGGCGCGTGATCGGCCAAAAGGAAGGGATCACCGCTTTGGCCAACGCCATCCGCCGTTCCCGCAGCGGCCTCAGCGACACCAACCGGCCCATCGGCTCCTTCATCTTTCTGGGCCCCACCGGAGTGGGCAAGACCGAACTGGCCAAAACCCTGGCCGCCTATCTATTCGACACCGAAAAAGCCATGCTGCGCCTGGACATGAGCGAATTCATGGAGAAACATTCGGTGGCCCGGCTGATCGGCGCCCCCCCCGGCTATGTGGGTTACGATGAAGGAGGTTACCTCACCGAAGGTGTGCGGCGCCGTCCTTACAGCGTGATCCTCTTCGACGAGATCGAAAAAGCGCATCCGGACGTGTTCAACATCCTGCTGCAGATCCTGGACGACGGCCGGCTCACCGACGGCAAAGGCCGCACCGTGGATTTCCGCCACAGCGTGATCATCATGACCTCGAACATCGGCTCGCAGGAGATCTATGAGGCCAGTGACCTGGAAGCCATCCGGCCCCAGCTGCTGGCCACCCTCAAGCAGTACTTCCGGCCGGAATTCCTTAACCGCCTGGATGACATTATCATCTTCCACCGCCTCAGCCGGGACAACATCCGCGAGATAGTGAAGATCCAGCTGGGCCAGCTGGCCGCCCGGGTGCGGGAAAAAGGCATCGAACTCAGCTGGACGGAGGCCCTGGTGGACCACATCGCCAGCGCCGGCTACGATCCCCAGTTCGGCGCCCGGCCCCTCAAACGCCTGATCCAGAAAGATTTGGAGGACGCCATGGCCAGGGCCGTGTTGAGCGGACAGGCCGGCGAGCGGATGAAACTGGATCATCGGAACGGGGAAGTGATCATCACCTAAGCGATACACGAAAATATCTGCCGCCCCGACAGCAATGCGGGGCGGTATTTTTTCGTTAGATAATACCGGGGAAGAAGAGCCCGTGGGGCGCAGGCTGTTGACAAACTGTCATGTGGCCAAATGCCAGTACCTGAGAGTGCGGGTCAAATTGCCGCAACTGAGAGACTATCCGATAACGATCAGTTTGTTTGTGCCTGTATGCCTTCCTGACTCATAAATCCGATATAGATACAGGCCGGATTCCACCCTTTTTCCGTGTCTGTCCTTCAGATCCCAAACCACCTGATCTCTCGCCGGGACATACAGCGTGTTGATCAATTGCCCCTTGAGATTGTAAATCTTGATGCTTACTTGGGCTGATTCAGTCTTCCCGGCTTTGAAGCAAACGTAGTTTTGGCAAGGATTGGGGAAAACATCGATAACCCGGCC